>JAYVOX010000238.1:0-7753 GCA_043757695.1 Schlesneria sp. | reverse complement strand
GACGACGCACGAGTCATCATCGAACGGCTCATGAGCGTCGAGCAGTTGGATCGGACCTATCACGGTTTGATCCCGAAGAACGTCAAGTCGGCCTCGTCCCGCGTATTGATGGTGGATGGGACTTATCCCGACAGCCCGGCGGCAACGGCGGGCCTCAAGAACGGTGATGTGATTCTGCACGCGGGCGACATCGACATCGTGGACGGTGCCGATTGGGAGCGTGCGCTGCTCGGACGACCGGTCGGCGACAAAATCGAGATCAACTTCAAACGTAGTGACAAAGTGGAGAAGGCCACGCTGGTTTTGGCCGCCTACACCGGCGGTCGTTCCAGCTTGAATCTGGATAACACTCCTTCGCGTCCCGTCTCCATTGGAGTACCAGTCGCAGTCAACGACGAACGCTTCTGGCAACAGCTCGGTGTGAAAATGACGACGCTCCCCGAGTCGCAAAAGAATCTGGTCGGCCCCAAATACCGCGGCGGAATGCGTGTGATGGAAGTCCGCGATGGTGGTCCGTCCGCCTCGAACGGCATTCAAAAGGGAGACATCCTCGTCGGCCTCGACAAATGGGAGACGATGTCGCCCGACAACATCGGTTGGATTTTGGGACAGCCCAATCCTCAGAACGCAGATGGCCAAGTGTCACTCAAGTTCTTCGTGATTCGCGGGACGGAAACTCGCTACGGGTTCCTGCCGGTCACGCTCGCTCCCCGAATCGCGGCGGGCACGAACTGAAATCGACGAACACGTGATGGGTTGATGAGTGTCAAGTTGAACGACATCTCGACGCCGAAATTACTGATCGCAAAACAAAAAGATCCGAACATCACCGCGATGCTCGGGTCTCATTGTTTTTGTGGGGCAGGGTAGCCACAGAAGCCTCGACCATTTCCTGTTCAGGCGACACCCTCACATCGTGAGCAGCGTGGCTTGACCACTTCTGCGTTGCCTCTTTCTTCATCCGTACTCCGGCCTTGCCATCCGTGCGATCTTCCTGACTTGACTTGGATTTGATCGCACGGATGGCAAGGCCGGAGTACGGATGAGAGGAGCGGGTGGGCGCATCGACTTGGACGAGAGGTCGCACGCGAATGAAATCTGGTGTTGATGGTAGATGTGCCGACTCGTTCGATGTCCGCACGGTGTTGCTGGTACAACTCGGCGATTCCGAGTAAGTGGTGTCTCGCGTTGTCTCATTTGAGATTTCTGACGAGCAGCCACACACTCCGTCCGTCATCGCACTTCTCGTTTCTCGAAATAGGTCCGACCTTGAACGTCTCTCCCCGTCCTGCGGCCGTGCCCGTTGAAGGCTGGTTGTCCGCAGAGCCTGCCTTGCGGCAAACAATCGAATCGAAGCTCTTGCCCGACGAATCGGTCGTCGCGTGCATGACTTCGGACATCGACCACGAACGCTTCTATCGCCCGACGCTGCTCGTGCTGACGACGCGGCGGTTTCTGAGGTGTTCCACGGCAGCAGGCTTCCACGAGTGGCCGCTCGACAGCATCGACAAGCTCAAGACGAAGGATCGGGCCGGACTCGGAACGCTCGAACTGCTCGGCTTCGATCGACGGCTGGCGGTGTGGCATTACACGATCGCTCAAGGGCCATCAGCACTCGTTTTGGGAGACCGCTTCGAGGACATCAAATCGAACCGCACCACGATCAAGCGTGATGACGAGGAGGACGCGCCCGAGGCCGAGGAACGCGAGTCGCCACCCAACTCGATGGCCCTGCTGCGACTGCTGCCGTTCGCCAAGCCGCACTTTCATTGGATGTTCGTTTCGTTCCTGCTGTCGATGACTGCGGCCATCGCGGCCCTAATGACCATCGATCTGACTGAACCGCTCGTGGATCACTTGAACATGGTCGCGTCGGGAAAGTCCCGAGACTGGACGGTGGCTCGTTACTACTTGCTGCTCATGCTGGCCTCAGCCACAGCGGCGTGGCTGCTCGGGTGGGCACAGAGTGCAATCCTCGCGCTGATAAGCGAACGCGTCACCGCAGATCTGCGACTGCGAACGTACTCGCACTTGCAAAAGCTGTCGCTCGAATACTTCGGCGGCAAACGGACCGGCGACCTGATGTCGCGCATCAGCAGTGACTCCGACCGACTCTGCCAGTTCCTGTCCGACGGCATCGTCGATTTTCTGGCGAACGGGATTTTACTGTTGTCGATCGCCGGGTTCCTCTACGCCGCCAACCCGCGACTGGCCTTCGTCACGCTGATTCCCTTTCCGTTCATCGTCTGGTTGATGTACTTCGCGCGCGATCGGTTGCAGGTCGGCTTTCAGGCCGGCAGCCGCGCGTGGGCGAACATGACCAGTGTGCTGGCCGATACGATCCCCGGTATCCGCGTCGTCAAAGCGTTCGCTCAAGAGGATCGTGAGATCGAACGTTTCCGGATCGCCAACGATGCGGTCTTCCAAGCGCACAACCGCGTCAACATGTTGTGGACGTTTTTCTGGCCACTGATTGCGTATCTCAATCACTTGGGCGTGTTGGTCGTGTGGACCTCATCGGTCTGGCTGATCTTTCGAGGAGAAGAGGGTTTCACGGTCGGCACGCTGACGAAGAGCATCAGCTTCGCCGTGTTGTTCTACGGCAAGCTGGAAATGATGAGTCGCATCGTGAACTCATCGCAGCGTGCGGCCGCCAGTGCGCAACGGATATTCGAGATTCTCGATCGCGTCTCGAACGTCCCCGAACCGGCGCGGCCCGCGCCGCTCGACAAGCTGCGCGGCGAACTCGAGTTCAAGCACGTTGGCTTTCGCTACGGCAACCGCAAGGTGATTCGCGATTTCTCGCTGAAGATCGAAGCGGGAGAAATGATCGGCCTCGTCGGACAAACGGGAGCGGGGAAGAGCACTCTCATCAACTTGGTCTGCCGGTTCTTTGATGTGGCGGAGGGAGCGATCTTGGCGGACGGAGTCGATATCCGTAGCTACAAGGTCGAGCAGTATCGCCGCAACGTCGGGATCGTTCTTCAAGACCCGTTCCTCTTCTATGGGACGATCGCCGAGAACATCTCTTACGGTCGGCCCGAAGCGACACGCGACGAGATCATGAGCGCGGCGAAGGCGGCTCGCGCTCACGAGTTCATCCTGCAACTGGCCGATGGCTACGACTCGCTCGTGGGAGAACGTGGCCAATCGTTATCGGGAGGCGAGCGCCAGCGGATCAGCATCGCCCGCGCGCTGCTCATCGACCCGCGCATCCTGATCCTCGACGAAGCGACTTCGGCGCTCGACTCAACCACCGAAAGACAGATTCAAGAGGCGTTACAGAACCTCGTGAAAGGTCGCACGACGATCGCAATCGCTCACCGCCTGAGTACGCTGCGACAAGCCAACCGCATCATGGTCATCGAGCGTGGCCGCTTGGTGGAACTCGGCACGCACGAAGAACTGCTCAAGTTGGATGGAGCCTACGCCGCGCTCCATCGCGCTCAGCAAGAACTGTCGAAAGACATCGGCTGGTGACCCGTCGGATGGGCACTCTTGCCCGTCCGGGTTGCAGACACAAAGCCGGACGGGCAAGTGTGCCCATCCGACGGTGAGCCGTCTCCTTCACACTTCGACGAACTGCGGCGCTGGCACGGCCCAGTTGGATAGTTCGTCCAACTCCATCAGTCGTTCGCGGTTCAAGATCACGAGCCGTCCGCGATAGAAGAAGATGTGTTCGCCGGGAGCTGGAGAAAACAGGATGCGCGGTCGAGCGTCCATCGTCGGATCGACCTGTCGCTCCTGATAATCGACCGTCTCCGTGCGCACGGTCAGGCTGCGTGCCCGGTTCCGCGAGTAGGCGTGTTGTGCCAGCCACTTGTCGATCCAATCGAACGCCGGGTCGCGGTCGAGGATGTCGATCTCGATCACCCACCGCCGCTTCAACCACGTCCAAATGTGTCCCGGCACTTCTCGGAAGTAAGCGAGCAACCCGCCGCCGACCATCAAGATCAACCCACCCCCAAAGAACTGGTTGGTGGAGATCTGTTGCTGAATGAAATCCCAAATGACGTTCATCGTGAAGCGATCCTCATATCAAACGGTCGTCGGGCCGAACGAGGTCGAGCGGCCAGCAGAACAGAGCTTGTAGGATGGGCACTCCTGCGCGTCCTGCCTTTGATCTTCATGCAGGACGGGCAGGAGTGCCCATCCTACGGGGGAACTTGACGATACCTCGCACTCGCCTAAGAGCGCTGCTTGCCGTCCCGTTGAACTCGTCACTCTCGCCGGTGTCGTCCAGCCCTGCTGCACCGCGTTCAGTTCGACTCAGGACAGCGATCACGATTAAAGGTTCGCCGACTTGTCCGCGCTCAAGTGATCGCACTGGCTTTGAACATCGCCGCGCACTCGCATAGGCTCTGCGGCCAATCCGGTCGGGGAAACAAACGCACACAATCGAAACGGCACCTCAATGAACGGCAGTGAACTCTTCTCGAAACTGGTCTTCGATCGCGATCAGTGGGGCCATCTCGTGATGACTCTGCCCGACGGCACGCGGCACGCGGGCGTCGAACCGGTGCGGTCCTTCCCGCTCACCGACCCGACACACGCGATCTCGCTGCTCGCGGCCGACGGCCACGAACTCTTCAATTTGCCGAGTCTCGACGTACTCTCGCCCGTCGCGCGCGAAGCTCTGCAACACGAGTTGGCCGAACGTGAGTTCGTCCCCGTCATCCAACGCATCCTCTCTACGAGTACGCCCAATCCCCCTTGCCGCTGGGACGTGGAAACCGATCGCGGGCGAACGAGCTTCCAACTGGAGAGCGATGACGATTGCCGCCGCCACGGCGCGAACGGCATCCTGATCGCAGACTCCCACGGTATCCGTTACTCGATCCCCAACATCGCCCAACTCGACGCCGCCAGCCAACGCGTCGTGCGCTCGTTGGTTTGATGCGAGACCTCGGATGCCTCGACAGGAGACCTGCCAATGTGCGACAGCGAGTGGAGCGAGAACGGTTCAATGAACATGTTGAGGCGGCAGTGTCGCACGCTCGTTGTCAGAGTCGTCTCTGCGCTGATGCCGCTGGCCTTGTTGCTCACAACGTCCAACGTCTCCGCCGCCGAACTCGAAGACGCGACGAAGGCTTTGCGGGCCGGCGACCATGCGACCTGCATTCGCATCACGGACAAGGCGGTCAAAGATCGTTTGTTCGGTGAGGAATACTACCTGCTCAAGGCTGAGGCTGAGTTGGCGACGGGGGAGTCCAAGGCGGCGCTCGACACGCTGGTGAACGGACTCGCGCGGTATTCGTGGAGCGTGCGGATGCGGCTGCTCGGGATCGAGGCCGCGCGGATGAGTGGCGACTCGAAACAGGCGGGCACCTGGCTGGCCGAGATCTCTGACCAGGCGGGTCGCGCGCCGTGGCGGTACTCCGACGCCGACAATCTGGTGGCACTCGGTCGCACGGCCGACATGATCGGGGCCGATGCTCGCAAAGTTTTGGAGGGCTTCTACGACCGAGCACTCAAGCTGCATCCGCTCCATCGCGACGCGCTGCTCGCTAGCGGCGAACTGGCTCTGGCCAAGCAGGACTTCGCACTCGCCGCCGACACGTTTCAGGCGGCTGTCAAAAAATATCCCGATGACGCCGACCTGCAGTTTGGCGTGGTGAGAAGCCTCGACCGCAGTGAGCCTCCACTCGCCGCACACGCGCTGTCTCTCTGCCTGAAGGCCAACCATCGGCATCTCGGCGCGCTGCTGTATCAGGCCGAGAACTCGATCGACGCCGAGCAGTACGACGACGCGAGTGACAAGCTCGACAAGCTCATCGCGATCAATCCGACTCATCCCGCCGCGTGGGCCTATCGCTCGATCATCGCCGGGTTGAGGAACGACCAGCGTCACGCGATCGAGTACCGCGCCGCCGCCCTTTCGACGTGGAAGGAGAACCCGCTCGTCGATCATCTCATCGGCAAGAAGCTGTCGCAGAAGTACCGCTTCACCGAGGGATCCGCTCACCAACAGCAGGCTCTCGCGTTCGACGACGCCTTCCAACCGGCGCGCATTCAACTCGCGCAGGACTTCCTCCGGCTGGGCAAAGAGGACGAGGGTTGGAAGCTGGGCGAAGCGGCGGCGACGGCCGATGCCTACGACGTTCATGTCTTCAATCTGATGCAGCTTCGCGATGCGCTCGTGAAGTACACGACGCTCGAAGATGACAGCTTCATCGTGAGGATGGAGGCGAAGGAGGCGGCCATCTACGGCGATGCGGTGCTCGAACTACTCAACCGCGCGAAGCGAGACCTCTGTGCGAAGTATGGCCTCGAATTGAAAGACCGCATCACGGTCGAAATCTTTCCCGAACCCAACGACTTCGCCGTGAGGACGTTCGGAATGCCGGGGGTTGCGGGCTATCTCGGCGTCTGCTTCGGCAAGGTCATCACCGCCAACAGTCCCGCGTCGCAGAAGGATCATCCGTCCAACTGGCAGGCGGTGCTGTGGCATGAGTTCTGTCACGTCGTCACGCTGGAGAAGACTCACAACCGGATGCCGCGCTGGCTGAGCGAGGGCATCTCCGTCTACGAAGAACGCCAGGCGAACCCGACGTGGGGCCAGCGGATGAACGCGAAGTCGCGTGGTCGCATTCTCAGCGGACTGATGACGCCGATCCGCGAATTGAGCGGTGCGTTCCTGCGCCCTGAGTCATCCGCCGATCTGAACTTCGCCTACTTTCAGTCGTCGCTCGTTGTCGAGTTCTTCATCGAACGCTACGGCATCGACGCACTGAAGAAAGTGCTGGACGATCTCGCCACCGGATTGCCGATTGATCCCGCGCTGGAGCGGCATCTCTCGCCGCTCGATCAGCTCGATCAAGAGTTCCGCGACCATGCGGCCCAGATGGCGCGTGAGCTTGCCCCGAACCTCGATTGGGAAAAGTACGACCTCTCCGCGCTGAAAGACGATGACGATCCGAACCGCCTCGCGCACTGGGTGGCCGATCATCCGAATAGCCTTCAGGGGCTGACGCTCCTCGCCTCGCAAATGATCGAGAAGGGCGAGTACGCCAAAGCCAAACAGCATCTCCTCAAACTGATCGAACTCTACCCCGAACAGATCGGCAGCGACTGTCCGTATGAATTGCTCGCGGCGATTCACAAGGAACTCAAGGAGAGCATCGACGAACGTCGCGTCCTCGAACAGTACGCCGCGCGCGCCGACTCCGCCGTGCCGTCGTTACTGAGACTCGTCGAACTCCAATCCACCGCCGCCGACTGGCCCGCCGCCCGCGAGACCGTCCGCCAACTGCTCGCCATCAACCCGCTGCTCCCGCAAACCCAACGCGCCCGTGCCACCATCGCCGAACAGTTGAACGACCCCACCGACGCACTGTCAGCTCTCGAAGCAATGCTCCTCATGGAACCCGACGACCCCGCCGAACTCCACTTCCGCCTCGCTAAACTCTTCCACCAACAGAACAACCCAAGCGCCAAATCTCACGTCCTCCAAGCCCTCGAAGCCGCACCCCGCTATCGTGATGCCCAGAAGCTGCTGCTGAAGATCGTTCGTACAGGCAAAGCAGAAGAGAAGAAGGCACTGGAACGCTAATCTGCGCTGATCTTCGCTAATCAGGAGGAGTGATAAACGAGTTTAAACTGGCTACGAAACAGGCACCCCTAGCCTCTTTACTTCATCTGACATCTTCATGATTAGTCCTCAAACAAGCAACTGGTTTGTCGAATTTGCGGCGTTTGGGGGCGCGCACGCCGAGCGCGTCCGACGTTGTCGGCAGCGCGTGTTGAGCGGTGG
>JAYVOX010000237.1:0-7818 GCA_043757695.1 Schlesneria sp. | reverse complement strand
GGCGTGTGGCTGCCGTGAAAGATGTCATGCGGTCTGGTGATCAGGTACGCATCGCCGCCGACTCCGCCACGATTCGCGAAGTCTTCGTCAGTCTCTCTCGACCCGGTCGTCGCACGGGAGCGGTGATGCTCGTCGATGGAGACGGTTGCCTGTCGGGACTGTTCACGGACAGCGATCTGGCGCGAATGCTCGAACGGCGGCAGGATGATCAGTTCGACCGACCGATCTCCGACGCGATGACTCACCGACCACTAACCATCGGCCCGGACGCGATCGTGGAAGAGGCTCTGCAACAGCTTGGAGCCAAGCAGGTCAGCGAGTTGCCCGTCATCGACTCGGCCCGTCGCCCGATTGGACTGATCGACATCACCGACCTGATTGGGATCGTGGTCTGAGTCATTTCGGGAGACTCGGATTACCTAGTCGTTTCACGAGACGTTCGACTCCCTGATTCCGTTGCGGACTTTGCCAAATGCTTTCCCGGATCCTCTTCACGATTGCCACGGCGATCAGTCTCACCGGGCTGTACGCGGTCTATGCGGTCGCGATCCGGCCACTGGTCATGATCCCCGCTGAGCCAGTTCCAATTCAGGTGTCCGATGAGCAGGGTGAATCGCACCGACCGCGCGAGAACGTGCGCGTGGCCGAGTCCTTTCTGGCGGAACAACCTTGGACGGCGCAGTCCGAGTACATGCTGCGGGCCGGTCAGGCGTTCGTGTTCACCAACAAGTGGGATCGCGAGAAGGGCGACCAGCGACTCGTTCGCTTCGAGCCGTTCGCGATGGTGTGGGTCAGCAAAGACAAGCAGGGGCGCGAGCAAGCGGTCTCGCTGGTGAGTGACTCGGCGCAGATCAAGTTCGCGTCGGCCTTCGACGACAAACATTCGAACCCTGGTCGCGTCGTCGGTGCGGTACTCGATGGCTTCGTGCAGATCAAAGGCTCCGACGGGCTGGAAGTGACAGGTAAACGGTTCATCTTTGATGAGTCGGCTCCGTCGCTCATCAGTACGAACCCGGTGCAGTTTCAATTCGGCTCGCACATAGGTTCGGGACGCAGTCTGCACATGAGCTTGATCCCGGCGGAAGGCGTGCCGGGGCCAGACCGTCCGCACGTGTTCGGCATCCGCACCGTGCGGCTCTCCGGCGGAACCGATCCCGTGACGAAGAAGCTGGAAGACGTGAAGCTCGACATCCACCTGCGTCAGCAAGAAAAGCCCGCCGTCGTGAACATCCGCAAAGCGCGGGAACTCGAATATGACGTGGCCTCCAAAACCGCGATCTTCTCGAAGGATGTCCGCGTTTCCACGCTGACCGGTCTGAACGAACGTGATGGCACGAAGGAATACGATGGCTTGGACTGCGATCTCCTGACGATCCGCTTCGCTACCAAACCGAAGTCCTCACTCAGCGAGCAAGCCGGCCCGTCTACCGAAGTCGATGCATCACTTGTCGCAGCCAGCGCCAAATTGAAGCCCGCCTATCAACAGATTGAGACCGACCTTGAGTTCGAGCGACTGACGGCGACCGGCATCGCAGGTCGCAAAGTAGAGCTTGCTTCTCAGCGAAACGGCCTCCGCGCATCCATGACCGAACTGGACTATCACGCCGCACACCGAACGCTGCACATGAGCGACTCCAAAGGAGTGACGGTCTCGCAGCGCGGAATCACGCTGGTCGTTCCGAACATCGAGGTCCGACTCGGCGAACGGGAATCGTTGAGCGAAGTCCTCTGTCGCGGCGCGGGCCGATTGGAGACGACCGTGTCCGGCTCGACCCGGCTCGCGTTCATCGCCACGTGGGCGAAGCAACTCAATCTGAAGACCGATCGCGTGACAGGACTCGATGTCATCGAGCTCGAACAACAGGCTTCATTCCGTCAGCCTGACAAACGTACGGCGCTCGAGGCCGAACGGATTCGCATCTGGCTCACTTCGCTCTCGCCGAACGGCACTCCGCGCACAAATGCGACTTCACCGCGAGCGTCATCGACAGTCGCCGCTCCCTCACCGTTAGCGATCGAACCTGACTTGAAACGCCTGTTCGCCGAATGCCAAGTGGCTCTCGTCAGTCCGCACCTGACCGCTCGTTGTCAAGAACTCGATGTCCGCTTCGACTCGGCCACGGATCGCCCGGTCTCGGTGCGAACCCGTTCCCGCGCGGGACTGACCCTGGCCGAGTTCACGTTGGACGAATCGTCCGCGCGAGACCATGAACAAAACGGACAGCCCGCGCGGCGCGAGCAAACCGTTCGTCGAGAACCGCGTTCGCCGGAGAGCCAACGCAGTCCCACTGGCACGCCACGTCAACCCGTTCAACAGACTTCTCATGGCACGCTTCCGCGCGGCGGTGTGGATGGATCGGGAGTCGGTGGTTCACTCGGCTCACCAATCGACACTGCCGGACAGAACCGCCTCGCGGATCAACGCTTCTCGACCACCGAGCCGCTCGATCTGACCGCAGACCGCATCGGCGTGCGGCTGCGAAAAGTGCCTGGCCAGCCTCAGCCCGAAGTGACCGTGATTGAGACTCACGGGCATGTGATCGTTCGCCAGAATCACAAGCCGGGCGAGCCGCCGTTGAAGTTGGCAGGAGACCGAATGCACCTCACCAATGACGGACCAGCCCAGCAGGTGATTCATCTGTTCGGCAGTCCCGCTCACCTGCGTGATCGCGGCGTCCACATTGAAGGCCGCGAAGTTCATCTCGACCGAGCGGGCAACCGCGCGTGGGTCAAAGGTCACGGACTGCTCCAATTGCCGATGCCGAAGCGGGCACCGATCGCGGCCCTCGGCGAATCGACCGCCGACCCGGACCTCGATGTCTGGTGGGATGAGTCGATGGAGTTCAACGGTGAGACCGCCAAGTTCGTCGGCAAGGTGCGCGCCGAGTTGGGTCGCACCACGATGCGCTGCGAGCTGATGGATGTCGGACTGACGGAGCGGTTGTCGTTCTCCGAGTCCAACATCAATCCCCAACAACAGCCGGAACTCCGGTCGATCCAGTGTCGCGAAGACGTGACGTTCGAGAACTCGGAGTACGAAGGGACCAAGCTCGTTCAAGTCCGACGCGGCAAGGTCGCGTCGTTTGAATTCGATCGCGTGAAAAACACCGCGTTCGCTCAGGGGCCGGGACACATGCAGCTCTGGCAGCGCGGCAAGAGCGGTCAGGCCGGCGGCACCGCGACGGATGTCATTCAAGCCAACCGACCGATCACCGTCATCGCCGCCGACTGGAGCTACACGCGTGTGGACTTCAAAGGGAGGATGGATGGCCACGTCGAACGACAGCGCGCGACGTTCCAAGACGCCGTGCGCATCGTGCATGGCCCCGTCAAAGCTCCCAACGAAGCTCTCGACATCGACCAACTCACCGACGACGCGGGGAGCATGAGATGCGAACGACTCGAAATCTCGCATCAGCCGAAGGGACCAAACAATCCGGTGGCGTACCAACAACTCGTCGGGCATGGCAACGCACGGATCGAAGGTCGCGGCTTCTACGCCACGGCCGATGAGATCAGCTTCGACGGCGCGAAGGGCCTTTACACGCTCCGGGCACACGGCAAAGAGAACGCGACCGTCGCCCGCGATTCCGAACGCGGCCCGCCAACAGAAACCGCCGCCCGCCGCATCGACTTCACCCCGTCCCGCAACGCGCTCATCGTCCACGGCGCGAGCGGTGCCAGCGGCGGCTAGTCTTGTCACCGTGTTAGAGTGAGTGGACACCTTCGTGGGCGAAACAAGTGGTGAATGAGTCAAGTTTCTTAAAGAGGGAGAATTTCTCATTGGTCATTGCGAATTTCTAATTGCGAATTGAAGAACACCTCGGAGCCGATGCCTTTCATTTCGCAATTACCAATTCGCAATTAGAAATGGACCTGACTTTGGTCTGAGGACAAGCCTCGCTGGAGTTTTCGGCAAGGTAGCCCTGTCGCTCCGCGACAGGTAGCGCGAGCGCCTGATAGGCCGACAACCGCCGACAAAGCCGCGGCGTCATCGACGCTCACTCCACGACGCGCTTCCTGTCGCGGAGCGACAGGGCTACCTTGCCGAAGTCACTGCCCTCCCGACAACACCGCGATCTCCTTCCACGAGGCACCGTCCACGGATGTCCGACCAACACCACCACTCGCACTCCAACTCGAACTCTCCTGCCACTCTTTGCGCGGCCGAACTCACCACCGTCACCGTGTTCGACCTGAGCGGTCGCACGCAGCTCGAACTGACCGGTGTGGATCGAGCCAAGTTCCTGCACGGTTTCTGCACGAACGACATCAAGCGACTGGAGCCGGGCCAAGGTTGTGAAGCGATCCTGACGAACATCAAGGGGAAGGCCGTCGGTCACGTCTTCGTTTTCGCGACCGCCACTGCGCTCTGGCTCGACACCGTCGCATCGCAAGCCAACACGATCATCGGACACCTCGATCGTTACCTGATCCGCGAAGACGTAACGTTCCATGATCGGTCGCTCGAACGCGGCGCACTGTTCGTCACTGGCCCACACGCCGCACAGTTGCTGATGCTCGATGCGGGCTTGGGTTTGTACGGGCACGTCGAGCGTGAGTCGTTCGGTCAACCGTTCTCGATCCGCCGAGTGGACTTGCTTAACCAGCCGGGCTTTCTGATTTCGCTGCCACTCGCCAACCGCGAGTCCCGGCTGCGCAGTCTGCTCGCCATCGGTGTCGTCTCCGGCTCAAGCGACCTCTTCGAGTCGCTCCGCATCGCCGCCGGGATGCCGTTCTATGGGTCAGACATCACCGACGAGAGCCTCGCGCAAGAGGTGGCCCGCACGTCGCAGTGCATCTCGTTCACTAAGGGCTGCTATCTCGGACAAGAACCGATCGCGCGCCTCGATGCTCTCGGTCACACCAACCGCGAACTGCGTCGAGTCCGCTTCGCTGCCGACCTCTCGCTCGCCTTCAGCTCACCGCTCACTCCCGGCACCAAACTGCTCGCCGCCGAGACCGATGACGAAGCGGGGTTCCTCACCTCCGTAGCCCCGCTCCTCAATGCCGCCGGAGAAACGCTGGCCCTCGGCTACCTCAAAACGAAGTTCGGCAAACCCGACACCGCTATCAGAGCACTCTGCGGGACCAGCCTCACGCCGGGCGTCGTACTGGCCACGAGTACCGATGCCCGCTAGACGCGCACCGAACGCAATTCACGTCGCTCATTCCAGTCGATTCATCACGCCAACAGCTTCGTCACGACGTTGCCGTGGACATCGGTCAGGCGGAAGTCGCGGCCTTGGAAGCGGTAGGTCAGCTGGGTGTGATCGAAGCCGAGCAGATGCAGGATCGTGGCGTGCAGGTCATGAACGTGGACTCGATCCGTCGTCGCGTTGAAGCCGAATTCGTCCGTTTGGCCGAGCGTCAGGCCCGGCTTGATGCCGCCGCCCGCCAGCCACATCGAGAACGCGTTGGGATGATGGTCGCGGCCGTCGTTGCCTCCCTGCACCATCGGTGTGCGACCGAACTCGCCGCCCCAGATGACGAGCGTGTCTTCCAACAGGCCGCGCTGTTTGAGGTCTTTCAGTAGCGCAGCGGTCGGCTGGTCGGTGTCGGCACAGTTCTTCTTGAGGTCGTTCACCAAATTGCCATGCTGGTCCCAGGCCTCGTGAAAAATCTGGACGAAGCGCACGCCGCGTTCGACCATGCGGCGAGCCAGCAAACAGTTGTTCGCGAACGACGACTGGCCCGGCTCCGCGCCGTACAGGTCGAGCGTGTCCTTCGTCTCCTGGGTGAGGTCCATCAGATCGGGAGCCGATGCCTGCATGCGATAGGCCATCTCGAACGAACTGATCCGCGCGGAGATCTCGGGATCGCCGGTCGCTCCGAGTCGCGCCTCGTTCAACTGACGGATCGAATCGAGCGAGTCGCGTTGAAGCTGTTCATCGACGCCGCGCGGGTTCGACAGAAACAGCACCGGCTCGGCCCCCGAACGGAACAGCACGCCGTTGTTGACGGTTGGCAGGAAGCCGCAACCCCAGTTGGACGATCCGCCGCTCGGCCCTTTCTTTCCCGAACTGAACACGACGAAGCCGGGCAAGTCCTGCGATTCGCTGCCGAGTCCGTACATCGACCACGCGCCGAGGCTCGGTCGGCCGAACTGCTGCGCCCCGGTGTTCATCATGATCTGAGCGGGAGCATGATTGAACGCGTCCGTGGCCATCGACTTCACGATCGCGATGTCATCGGCCACGGTGGCGAGGTGCGGCAGCAACTCGGACAACTCGGCCCCGCTCTCGCCATGCTTCGCAAACTTGAACTTCGGCCCGAGCAGCTTCGAGTTCGGATTGATGAACGCCGCACGATAACCCTTCAGCAACTCGGCCGGCGGCAACTTGCCGTCCCACTTGGCCAGCTCGGGTTTGTTGTCAAACAGTTCGAGGTGCGAAGGCGCTCCCGCCATGAACAGGTAGATCACCCGCTTCGCCTTCGGCGCGAAGTGACTCGCGTGAGCTGCCAGCGCATTCGACGAACCCGTCGCCCCGCGAGCGACCTCCTCACGCAACAACGAGTACAACGCCGCCGAGCCCAACCCAACACCGCAGTCTCGAAAGAACCAGCGGCGGGTAAGTTCGCGTGCAAGGGGAGATGCCGCTTGACGATCAAACATGATTGTGAACCTCGGTCCCTCAGAACGGATGCATGTCAGAGGAGCAGTTCCAAGATCGTGGCCTGCTGTGATTTGTTGAACTCGATGCGGAAGGCATCGAAGAAACCCAGCCGGCCGAGCAGCGGCGTGGTGTCACCATCCGCGAAACAGATGGGGACGATGATGCTGCATTCGGCGTCCGGAATCAGAATCTCGACCTCATGGACGCGGGCCTCGACAGCACACTCCGGGCGGGGAGAGATTCCGTGAAGTGTCATCGGCCGCCCGGCATTCCAGTCCAGGCCGAGTTCGGTACAGCGGTGGCGCGACGCCATGCTAAGATCCGCCCCACTGTCGATGATGAACGTCTCTTCGACGAGACGTTCGTTTTCACCGACCAGAATCACTGACAGTGCGGGAACAAAGTCCTCGACTTGACCGTCGGGGGCAAGGGTCGGCAGCCAGGGGACGGTGAAGTGACTCATCGGATCATCCACCTGTTTTCGATCTTGTGGACGATTACAGTGGCCCGGTCCAAGTGCGCGATCTTTGGCGCGAGTTCTTCCTCCGTCGATGCCGAAGCGATGATTTGGCAATCGCGTGCCGCCACCCACAGACCGGCATGCGGCCTCATTTCGGCAGCGGACAAATGCCACAGCCAGTCCAGCGTCGGCTTGTTGATACGGTGGACTTCGGCCTGTCGCGGCGTGGGCGTCCACTTCCTTACGGTCGGTTTGTTGATCGGCTGCATGAGTCACTCCTTCGTCACGGTTTCATCAAGGTTCAGCATCACGCGGGCGATCACCGTCCAAGACGCAAGTTGAGCGGGTGTCGCGCCGGTCGGCAATGCTGGCGGATTGGCCGGATCGTTGGCGGCCAGTTCCCACGGCTTGGCTTCGGGCGACGAAAACTTTGTCGTTTGCTGGGCGAGCAGTTTCAGCAGCACATCGCGTTCATGGTCGCTCGGTGAACGAGACACGCAGCGGCGGAAGGCCCATGTCAGGCGACTGGCATCGTCTGTGCCCCCCTCTTTCAAAGTGAGGAGTGCGAGGTTGCGGGCGCATTCCAGAAAGATCGTTTCGTTGAGTGTCGTCAGCGCCTGAAGCGGTGTGTTCGAGCGAGTTCGTCTCACACAGGAAAAATCTCCGTTCGGCGTGTCGAAGTTGGTGAGCATCGGATACGGCGTCGAGCGTCTGCGGAAGGTGTAGATCGCGCGGCGATAG
>JAYVOX010000236.1:0-7844 GCA_043757695.1 Schlesneria sp. | reverse complement strand
AACGCATGAATCGCGCGTTCGGCCGAATGCAGGTCCGGATAAGTGGCACGGAACGTCCAGGCTTTTTCGGCACGAGGCAGCACTCGCAGCCAGAACCTCGTAAATGCGCCGAGCGTCCCTTCGGACCCGACCATCAACCGCTTCCAATCCTCATGCCAGGCACCGCGACCGCCCGCCGGGCCACCGAAACGATGCACGCTGCCATCGAGCAGCACCGCCTCCAACCCCAGCACATAGTTGCTGGTCACGCCGTATCGGAAGCAGTGTGCGCCGCCCGCGTTCATCGCCACGTTACCACCGAGCGTACAAACGGGACCGCTAGACGGGTCCGGTGGATAGAACAGCCCCTGCGGCAGCAACGCGGCATCGAGTTGGTTCAGCGTGACACTACATTCCACTTCACACCAGAAGCCATCGCGACAAACCGTGCGCACCTTCTTCAACGCCGAAGTATGGACCACGATTCCACCCTGAGCCGCCACCGGACCACCGGCCAGCGATGTCCCCGCACCGCGAATCGTCACCGGCACATCCAACTCAGACGAACTTCGCAACAGAGCCACCAGTTCGTCGGCATCCGCCGGGATCACGACCGCGTCCGGCCGAAACGTCTTATAGCCCAAGGCGTCCGCGTCATATCCCGCCAGTTGCGCGGGCGCGGTCAACACACGCCCGCGGCGGATCAATTGCTTGAGCTGGGACTCGAGTTTCAAAGGATTCATCAAGGCACCTCTGGCGACTCAGGATCGGCGCAGGAATAACTGTCGGCTACGACACTTATTGATGCAGCGATCCTTAGTGGGGGAATTGAGGACGGAAGTTGATGCGTCGATCCTAACCCTTTCCCCCCGAAGACGGGCGGGTGAAAGAACGGAATGGACCACGTGCGTCGTCGTGTTGGACATCATCGTCTGGCGGGTTCAGTGGTTGGACGAAATGCTACTCAAACCGAACGAGGCCGAATGAGCTGGGACGTGGGCGTGCCGTGGTAGGGTGAACCCACGATTGCGTTCCGACGGTCGGTGTCGTGCGCGAGACCGCGGCACTCCAGAGCGTGCCGGGTTGCGGCGCGGTGGGAGTCAGTTCGGTCCACGGGATCGCCGCTTCGACGCGCCAGTGCGAATCCTCGGCACTCGTCGCGACGTACCACTTCGGATTCCAGCGGCGGTCTTCCCAACAACTCTCGAACGTCCAGCCCCGTTGATCGACCTGGAACTCGTACCACGTCGTGTAGTCGCGATCGACATCGAGACACAGCGTGATGCGGTCGTGTCGGCTGAGTTCGGCGTCGTGCAATCGGCCCTTCGTTTGCGGCCGATCGAGCGGGCCTCCCGCGAGTCGTGGCACGCTGATGCCGACGTACAAAAACTCGGCATCGTGCGCGAGCATCATCATCGCCGCCGTCGGTTCAGGTTCGGACTGGCCGTCATCACGAATGGCGGCGCGCGTCAGCATCAATTCGGTCGAGACCTGCCAGCAGGGATCGGACAGCACGCCGTCCAGCAGCGGTTTCTGAGTGGCTCGTCGGCAGAGCGCCATCTCGCGCGGAGCCTCCGCCGTCGCGAATAATGCCCACAGTTCACGCTGAGCAAGCGAGCGCGTGGCGTCGTCCGTCGCCTTGTTGAGGAACGTTCGATAGATCGCATCCGACTGCGATGCGGAACTGCTGACGCGCCGCAACGCTCCCAGTGGGAACTGAATCTCGGGCGTTTGATAGAGCGACGGCGACTGAGCTTCCAACTGTTTCGCAAGATCAGCGGCGCGGGCGTGCCAGTCTCGCACCGCTTCGCCGCGCCAGTTGTTTTGTTGGGCGATGCTCATGCGCGTTGAGCTTGAGTTGGCAGCGGTCGCACTCCGCGATCCCTTCGGTTTGTCGCGCGAGCCAGTCTTCTTGTCACGCGATTCCGTCGGCTTGTTGAAGTCGAACTGAAGATCCACGCGATTCAATCGACCGGGGCTGGAGGTCGTGTTCACGGCCGGAGCCTCGACCTCGTAACCGGCCGTCGTCACGCCCCCCTTGCCGCCAGACAGGACCGCTGCGGCCTGTTGCAGTTGTTGAGAGTTCGACTTGGGATCGCTGCTCGCTTGCAACGTGTCGTTCGACATCGCGCGCATCCGTTGCCACGCCGTTTCTTGACTCGTCCAAAACTGGATCAACCACCGCATGGCATCGAGTGCGACCGGCTCTTGTGGATACCGTCGAACCAACTCGACGTTGGTCGCTTCGACCAGTTCAAACAGCGACCGGTCGCGATACTCCGCCGCCAACCCACGCAGCACTTCGGCTCCTTGCTGCGCGTCCATTCCCTCCACGAGTCCGTTCAGTTGTCCGAGCATTTGCCCTGCGATGCGCGGATCATCCAGCGACCTTTTCGTGAGAGCCGCGAAGTTGCGTTGTCGCTGCGCCAGCTTCTGCATCCGTTCGAGATCGGTTTCATCGAGTGGCGTGAGTGTGCGGCGCGCGGCGGATCCCGGCGCGAGGGACAACCCTGCGAAGAAGTCGCGCGCGACAGTCGCATCGGGTGACGGACGACCATCGAGTCCGATCCAACGATAGACGAGTCGTTGTGAACCCGACTCACTGCTCGCGCCGACGCCATTCGCTCCCGAGCTTGCCGTTCGGACCATCGAGTCGCTCGCCGAAGCGGCTTGTCGCACGGTCGTCTTGCGACTCGGCAGGTATTCGTCGAGTTCCACCACCGCGTCTCCGTTCCCCCCCGCCACGAGTCGCAAGTAAACGCGGTCAACCTTCCACGGTAAGAGGCCGGTCAACTCGCGCTGCTCGACGAATCGAGTCGCATCGGACGCCTGTTCGATCGCACGCAAGGCCGCGTCAAACAGCAGTTGGTTCGCCGCGTCGTCCCTCGCCGGCTGATCGAGCAACACGATGGTCGGTCGCCACGTACGCAATTGCCTGACCAGCGTGCCGATCAATGCCGCACCGAGCTTCCCTTCCGTCCGCTGCTGCCAGTCGGCGACCAACTTGTCCGAGGCAAACTCCAAACCGGGCACAGCGACCGGAAGCTGCCAATGAATCTGCGCGGCATTCCCACCACACCGCTCGACCGCCGCACTTAACCGCGCGTCGAGATCGCTTGATGACGAAGCTTCACCAACATCCTGCCGGTTCGCGATCCAGACCGCGCTGCGATAGCCCTGCTCACCGGAGAGCTTGGCGACCCACGCTGAAGCGGTTTGCGATGGACGCGACTGCAACGACAACACCGCCGCACGACGATCGGTTCCGCGCACGCTTTGCCATGATTGGCCACCGTTTTCTGTCCGCAGGATCACACCCAGTTCACCGACCGCCACGCCGTGAGTCTCACTCACAAATCGAACGGCATGGAGCGGCGTGGTCTGTCCGGTCGATTGCTGCTGCCAACTCTTTCCACCATCGGGACTGTGCCAGATCACGCTGCCGGGCGAACCTGCCAACCAGACTCGCCCCTTGCGCATCTCGACCGCTTGAAAGTCGATCCCCTGACGCAGCTCTTCGGGTAACAAAGTCGCGGGAGATTCCCAAACAACGCCACCGCTGCTCGTCTTCAACACCAGGCCACCATCACCTGCGAGCCACCCGTTATCGTCGTGTTGCATCGCGACCGCTCGAATCGAGCGCAGCCCCTGCGGCGGCAACTTCGACGCGAGAAGTTGTTCACCCCCGATCAACGACAATCGGCCCGCATGTCCCGCAACAACGCCCAATTCACGATCGACAAACGCGGCCGCGCGCCACGGATGAGAGACCGTTCCCGCCACGGCCTGCCAACTCTGCCCGCCATCGCCCGTCTTCAAGATGCCCGAGGGTGACAAGGCTGAAGGCTGACCCACCACGACCCCTTCTTCGAGGCCAAAGAATTTGACGAAGCTCAGTCCGGGTAACACCTGTTGCCCCAACGGTCGCCACGATTGACCGCCGTTCTCCGTGAAGAGCAGCACGCCCGCATCGAGTCCCGCGAACGGAACCGCATCACGGCCGGCGACCCAGCCGACTTGATCGGTCAGGAAACAAACGCTCTGCAACGATCCAGTCGTTCCGCTCGGCAGGAGCTTCCACGCACGACCGCCATCATCCGACTTCCAGATCGCGCCGTGACCACCGACCGCGAATCCGGTCTTAGTCCCGATGAACTGCACGTCATGGAGAGCGGCGTCATCGAGCCAACTCGATGGGGCATCGCCTCCCCACGTAGAGGCGCCACCACTGCAAGCAACGGTCAGCACAATCGCGACCTGAAGAATCCAGCGTCGCCCCATCCGCCAGTCGCATCCCTGCATGACTGAACTCCTTTTGCATCGGGTTCCTGTTGCGATTCCCACTGCAGCTTGCCGTACCTCGTAATGACTGAGGCCGCCTTTCGAGCGGTCGATTCTAGGTGGCGTCACTCCGATCACGAAGGTGAGTTTTCCGCACAAGCAGACCGCTTGAACTCTTTCTCTCGCACCGCGCCCCTTTTCTTCGACTCTACCCGTCCGGAAGGGTTTTCCGGCCTGTACGACTTTGACGGTCGCGAAGACAAAGAAAATGGCGAGGAGTCTGAACTCTCCGCCGCCGAATTTCCGCCGTGATGTATTTTTGCAACGCCTGCGGGTGCGGTGCCTTTTACTTCAGATAGTGTCACCGAAACGCCGTGTATCAGTCACTGAAATGAAATAAAATGAGTGAAGTTGATTGATTTCATGGAACAGTACGGTAGTCTGGGAAGACTTTAGCAGGTGCCAACGACTGTGCATCTCGGTGTGGTCAATCTCAGGGAAGTCCGTCATGACCATGATTCTCGACCAACGCAGAGACGAGATTCTTCAGGCGATCGAGCAGCAGGGGTTTGTGTCCCTTCAGGAACTGGTGACTCGGCTCAAAGCGAGTGAGTCCACAGTGCGACGGGATTTGGATTATCTTGACGGAATTGGGCAGATTCGCAGGACGCGGGGAGGAGCCGCTTACACTGGGGAGTCAATCACGCCGTTCGAGGAGCGGTTTCGGAGTGCCAGTCGGGAGAAGCAGACCATCGCCAAAGTGGTCGCCGACCTGATTCAGCCGGGCGAAACGATCCTGCTCGACGGCGGAACGACGACGCTGGAAGTGGCTCGCGAGTTGGTGGGAAAGGCGTTGCAGGTGGTGACCAATTCACTGCCGATCGCCAACCTGCTGGCTCAACAACAGAACATCGAACTGATTTTGATTGGAGGCTACCTGTACCCGCGAACGGGCGTGGCATTGGGTCCACTGGCCGAATCGGCTCTGCGAGAAGTCCATGTGCCGCGAGTCATCATGGGAACGGGTGGCATCACTGAGAAAGGTCTCTTCAACAGCAACACGCTGCTCGTCGAATGCGAGCGGCTGATGCTCGCAGCGGCCGAAGAGGTTTGGGTCGTGGCGGACAGCAGCAAGTTTGGGAGGTCGGCGCTGGCTCATCTCTGCGAACTGTCGAAGGTGACGCGGATGATCGTCGATGCGGGACTGAATGACTCGTGGCGCGAGATCATTCGCGGCGCGGGGATTGAGCTGACGATTGCTGAGACGTGAGAGCGAGTAGGGTGGGCACTGCCCACCTTGAGATGATTCATGCGGTGGGCGGTGCCCACCCTACGAAATACGGATGGGACACGATGACGACATTGACCGCCGGTTACAGTCGATCCGATATCGAGCGTGTTGTTCGCTCGGTACTGGAGCAGCAGCTCGGGGCCTCGCCCGCGAAGGCGGATTCGGGACGCAATCCGCTCGTGGTGAACATTTCGGCCCGACACGTTCATCTCTCCGAAGAACACGTTGAAATTCTGTTCGGCAAGGGCGCGACGCTCGAACCGATGAAGTGGCTCTATCAAGACGGCTTCTTCGCCGCCAAACAGACGGTGATGGTTGTTGGGCCTCGCAAACGGATGCTGCCTGAAGTGCGAGTCCTCGGTCCGTGCCGACCGACTCAAGTTGAGCTGGCCTTCACCGACTCGATCTCACTCGGTATCGACGCGCCGATCCGGATCAGTGGCGATCATCACGATACGCCCGGCTGCGTGCTGGTCGGTCCCGCCGGAGTCGTCGAGTTGAAGCAAGGGGTCATCCGCGCGATGCGGCATGTCCACATGAGTCCCGCCGACATGGAGCAATACGGCGTGAAGAATGGAGATCGGATGCATCTGCGCGTCGAATCGCCTTCCTGCACGACGGTCTTGGAAGATTTGGCTGTGCGAGGTGACGCCAAGGTGAAGCTCGAAGTTCACCTCGACACCGACGAAGGAAATGCGATCAACCTGCCAGCGGCAACGCATGTCGAGTTGATCAAGCCGCACGCCTGTGCCTGCGAGCAGCATTAAGGGATGTAGGGTGGGCACTGCCCACCGAATGGAGTCCAGATTGGTGGGCAGTGCCCACCCTGCGGGATGTCTGCAAATTGTCAGACGGTTTGTGTTCGAGCTGACAGCTAAGAGCGATCCGCTTATGGCTATCGAGCAACGACAGTTTCGGTTCTTTCTTGATCTTGATGAGGGGAAAAACAGTCATGGCGAATGAAGCGTTGGGAATGTTGGAGTGCAAGGGTTTGGTCTGCCTGATCGAGGGCGTCGATGCGATGCTCAAGTCGGCCAACGTGAAGATGATCGGTTGGGACAAGGTCGGCAGCGGCTTGGTCACGGCCTTCGTGGTGGGTGACGTGGCTGCCGTGAAGGCCGCCATCGACGCCGGGGCCAGCGCCGCCGCGAAGATCGGCGAAGTCGTCAGCGTGCAAGTGATTCCTCGTCCGCACGAGGAACTCGTCGCCATCCTGCCAAAGCTCAAAGCTGACAAAGGCTCCGCCTCCTAAAGCGAGTGATGGAAAAAGCGTACCGATTGAAGCCTGACGCGCAAGCGAAGCAGGCTCAGGAACGGAACCTTCGCTTGCGCGTCAGGCTTCGATCCGAGAGGGGACAATCCCAGCGGTCGTCTAATTCGACTGTCTGGCTTCCCGTCGGGTGGGCTGTGCCCACCACAATCGGTTGTGCAATGGTGGGCACAGCCCACCCGACATCGGCACAACTTCAGACAGTCGTCTAACGTCTAATGATGTAGTGAGACCGACATGCCGAAGAAGGCCACCAGGAAAACGACGGCCAGCAAGAGCGACGCCTCTTCCAAGCTCGCGACGAAACGGCCTGCCTCAAAACAGGCTGCGGCGAAGCGACCGACGAAGAAGGCTGTTCGGAAAGCGGCCGTCAGTGAGCCTGTAACGACTGTCGGCGCGACGGCCTTGTCCGCTGCGCCGGTTGAAATGGCGGTGGCCTCATCAGTGAGTCCCATCGCAACCGCGAGTTCCATCCCAACCTCGGGCCAACGCCCGCAGCAGCCGATAGCGGCTCCTCAGCAGAACGGACAGATTCCCATGAATGAAGCGATTGGTTTGATTGAAACAAAAGGCTTGGTCGCTCAAATCGAAGCGGCCGATGCCATGCTCAAGGCGGCCAACGTCACGTTGGTCAAGCAGATTCAGATTGGCGGAGCCTATGTGACGACAGTCATTCGCGGCGATGTCGGCTCGGTACGAGCCGCTGTTGACGCCGGTGCCGCCGCCGCATCGAAGATCGGCGAACTGGTCAGCGCCCACATCATCGCCCGACCATCTCAGAGTCTGATGGAAGAGTTTATTTGAGCCTCGTAGGGTGGGCACCGCCCACCAACACGGCCAAACAATGGTGGGCAGTGCCCACCCTACAAAAATCCCCACCGAACGGAGTCACGCCATGAAGGTGTTGGTTGCGAATCTTGGATCGACGAGTTTCAAGTATCGGCTGTTCGATCTCCCGTCGGAGACGCAGCTCGCGCGGGGCGGCATTGACCGGATCGGTCAGGCGACCAGTGCGTGCTTCGT
>JAYVOX010000235.1:0-7850 GCA_043757695.1 Schlesneria sp. | reverse complement strand
GGGCATAATAGCCGCCAACTCCATGTTGTCAACGATCACGCTCTGCTTCTCTCGTTATTTTCTCAGTCAGTTCACAATGGTCTTACCCGATTGGTCGCCCCGTCACGCGAAGCGGATCGAAGGTTTGGTTTTTCGAGTACGTTGAGGAGATCGTTCGGGATCCTGGCAGGAACAGCACTCACTAAATGGTTGATCCTGTGAGTGTTTGGACGAGGAAATTGTCGTTCCAGCCGCAACTGCGGCGTTTCATGGCCAGCCTAATCTTCGCTGGATGCTGCTTTAATAGTGATCACGTGAAGCGATTAGTCCACGCGAAGTTTTCGCGCAGGTGTTTGTGGCGGATGCGGGAGTCGTCTTCGCGGTAGGTGACATCGAGTCTCCAGTGGCACGTGCTTTCGATCCCCCAATGGCTGCGGACGGCGTGTGTGAAACGTTGGACTCTCAGAGGCAGACTGATGATGAAGTCGCGGATTGCGTCGGTCTCTTTTCCGTCGCGAATACAATATAACATAGCGATGCCAATCGTCAGCAGGCCCTGTCAGAGTTCGAATCCCGGCAGCGTCTTTGGTGCGGGTATCTGGATATAATGTCGAATCTCTTTACGACCGTGACTATTGTTTTTAGTGATATGGCGACGAGCAGTGTTCTTCGTAAAGTCGGTCAGCGTCTGCTCGTCGATATAGGCGATAACCGCGTGGATCGAGGTCGATGTGCTCGACGGCCCGAAGGGACCGCTCGTGGTCCCCATGCTGGAGCGGCGGTAGCGGATCACGACCAACAGACGGTCACGAAGACCGACGACTCTCTGTCGAACACCAGCCCCAACACCACGCTGCCCGAGTTCACTCGCGCGGCCAAGGCCGAACACCGCATCGAAGAATGTCTGCGTCGCGCCAAGAGCGAAGCGGGGCTGGCCGACTACGAAGTCCGCCACGGGCGCGGCGGGCATCACCATCAAACGCTGTCGTCAATCCGCGGCGAGTTCGCGATTTCGCCAAGGGCGTTGGCGCGGATGCCAAAACGGATTTGATCGACGCCCAAATCATCTCCCGTTTCGCGACAGTGACGCAACCGCAACCCACGGCCGTGAAGTCTGACCACGAACAGAAGCACGCCGCCCTGGTCACTCGTCGCAATCCGTTGCTGGAGTTGATCAACCAGGAGAAAAATCGGCTCCTGCAATCGTGGGATGATGACGCCAAGCAGAGTATTCGCGAAGTGTTGGAAACCCTTAAAAAGCAATTGAAAAGCATCGATTCGCAACTCGCCAGCCTCCTAGGTGTCTGTCCGGAAAGTCGAAGGCCATAACTTCCGTAGGGTGGGCACTGCCCATCATCCACGACCGATTGTGGTGGGCAGTGCCCACCCTACGGGTATCCGGACAGACACCTAGCGGCGGATCAACGCAACCAACGAACCATCGAGATTCTGCGGTCCGTGAAAGGCGTTGGGCCGGTGACAATTTCCACGCTCATCTCGGAGCTGCCGGAACTCGGTGCGCTCAATCGCGGTGAGGTCGCAAAGCTCGTCGGAGTCGCGCCCATCAATCGGGATTCCGGCACCAAGTCTGGCAAGCGATTTATCGGTGGAGGTCGAGGACAAGTTCGGCGCGTCTTATATATGGCCGCAGTCGTGGCCCTCCGCCACAACCCGACTATTAAAGCCTTCTATCAACACCTCAAAGCGAAGGGCAAAGCGTCCAAGCTCGCGATTATCGCTTGTATGCGCAAGCTACTGACGATCCTCAACCTGCTCGTGAAGACGGACCAAGTGTGGCAAAACAAAATGAGCGCCTGAGATTCCTCCCAGACGCTCGTCGATACGTCATTGACGCACCCTCGTCGCGGCTATCCCTTGCGAGGTTGAGTCCCCACAGAGCCTCACTCCGTTTCACCACGCCCCCACAAGCTAACTCGCCGCCGCGCCTCAAGCCAATCCAACTTCATTGAACATCCTCGCTATTCCTCAAACAATCCAGCTTCCCTAACACCAACGAAAGAATTCCAAAATCTCTTTTGAAATCCAAACTTGACGAAAACTTAGACCGTCGCTGCCCCCTTTGAATTGTCCGAACCGGCCGTTGATCTGGCCATCGCCTTCACGTTCCCGCCGCCCTCCGCGCGCAGCGACTTCTTCGCGGCCTATGGCGACATCGACGAGGCCACGGCCAGCCGGGCGCGCTTCCGTGCGATCGGCCACACGCTCAACGTCCGCCGCTACGCGAAGTCTGTCAGCGACGAGGCTCTGCTGGCCGAGTCCACGCATGCGCTGCGATTCATCATCCCATGAACGCCACAACCACCCGAGTCTCATCCGCATTGGCGTGGGGCCGTGTCTGGAACCGCTCTGAGCGAAGCCCCGGTGATCGCCAACACCATCGTCCACCGGGGCATCGCGAAACCGCTCCTGTCCCGGCCACTCAGCTGCGTCAGCCGTGCCACTGCTTCGGAGTCCTCGGAGAAGCAGTGCAAATCGAGTCTCGACTCCCAACCGGCACTGTTTCTCCGCAGACTCCGAAACAGTGGCACGTCGATGAGTTATTCAACGGTGCGAAGCAGAGCCACCGCGCCCCGTTCGCGTAGCGCACTCCTTCCCACTGACGACGCCAACTCAAGTTTTTCTAGCGGTCACCGTCAATGTTCTTCTCCAGAGAATCGGAAACATTCGTGGCCGTCGCTGCACCCATTTATTTGGACCATCTTTGACCCAGCCATCAGGAGTTGTTGCCAGAACAATTCCAAACTCATACCGGCCCATCGACGACGGTGATTTGAAACGACTCGACAACATTGCCGTTTTCCCGGAATCGTCGGTTTTCACTCGCATTCCATACATGAGGCCCATCGGTCGGCCAGTCCGCCACCGGGTCGAGAATGCGACGTTGAATACGGGATCGAATCGGTCGTTTGGACGATCGGGGCCGGGGTCAGGGAGAAACGGAAGCCTGTCCGTATACGAATTCTCACCGGAATCCACGATCACGAATGGCAGTGCATTCGAGTGTACTTTGCACGATCATGTGTATTCGCGCCCCGCCTCCAGGATTGGAAGTTTATTTCCCACCGGTATCCCATCGATGGCAACTTCCGAAAACGTCACCATGTCTGGGCGATATTCGGGTGAAATCCACCAACAGAACACTGCCATCCCGACGAACGGGATGCAGATCGCTATTGCCAGCCACCTCCGATGTTTCCACAGACTTTGAACACATAGATGCGGCACGTCGTTCATTCGCCACTCCGGACTTCATAAATCAGATGACGATTCACCACCATTGCGAGTGCCCAGGGAATGCCACACCTTTACGTCGATATCATTATTCACAAACCGAACCGACCCGTCACAGAATCCGACATTGACTCCATTTCGATGGAGGCTCGTTGGCGGTGACATTGGGCCGGTCATCGTCGTCGCCGCTGGCATGCAAGCTCTGGAGTTGGGCGGCCGCGTATGGTTGTAGCTCGGCACGCGGACATTAAACGGATTCCCGGAAAAGTGGGGAATCGCACCCGCCGCCCCGGAGTCGCACTCCGCGCACATGGCTTGCAGGTCTTGAGGCAGGCTAAACATTCCGGTGGAGTTCCAAATGTAGCGCAGTGGATTCCGATCCGCCAACGACTGATCGAATGCGGCAAGATATTCCACATCTGAAGCCGCCACCGATGTCAGCGAAATCAGTTGCTCGCTGGCCAGCGCCGTCGACGTGAACCCATCAGTGATATCGCGGAACGAAATGACCTTCGCTGGATCAACGTCACCGAACCCAACGCCATCACTCACGCCGCGTTGTTCGACTCCTAACAATTGATTTCCGGCGGAAAAGCAATACGACCCCGACCTCCGTGTCCGGCGCACCTCCGGATCTGAAGGGCAGAGATAAATCTGAGGCCTCATCCAGTCCCCGGCTTCCGGGCACGGACCAAGCATGCAAGGATCGGGTGTCCCGTAAACATTCCAGTTTCCGGGACGCCCGTCAACGAGCAGTGAGATGTAACGGAGTCCGAGGAGACCCGAGCAAGGCAAGACGCCGTGAGTACTGTGATATTCTTGGACCGCGATTCCCACCTGTCGGAGATGGGAACCGCATTCAATTCGACGAGCCGACTCGCGTGCGGACATCACGGCGGCAACGATGAGTGAAGCCAAGAAGGCGATCACGGCAATCACCGCCAGTAACTCCACGATCGTGAAGCCGGGTCTCGGGAGTGTAGATCGACGACGCTTATGATCGTGACACGACATGTCCGCTCTTCCCGCGAGTTAGGCACCTTCCGATTTCAATCTCACGGAATGATGGTGGCCGAATCCCACGAAGTGACGTAATACCATCGAGCGGCTTCTCCATAACAACTGATGGGGGTAATCCAAGGCGTAAAGGTGAATTCGTGGTGAACGTAGTATGAGGATAGGTAGGTGAATCCGCCGGGCATTGGCATTGTGGCGTTGAATGCCGTCATTGGCGAATTGGGGGCTGTCATGGGATGGACAACACTGTACATGGTCGGATATCCCCACATTGAAACGCCCATAAACACATTCATGACCCTGCCGTACACTCCGGTATCCATCGGCGTATACGCCTTCGTGTTTTTCGCGGCATGCGCGGCACCGGGCGAACACAAAATAGAGAGTACCAGCATTGCCAAAACCGCTTTCAATCCTGTCTTCTTGTGCATTGTCGATTCCTTGTGCAGATTCGGTGGACACAATTCAACCGCAGTTCAAACCTCGAACTGCCCTGTGGCGTTTTATCATAGAGAGAGAGAGAGAGAGAGAGAGAGAGAGAGAGAGCAAGTCTCGCACCACGAGTATTCCGGTTGTTTGGAAACATTCAGTAATAGCGGTCGCCTCCGAATCATCGGAATTCCATCGTCTTGTCACCGCACGGTTCACGCTTTCGCTTGTCGAGACATTGAACGGCGGGCTACTGTTGTGTTCAAATTTCTTTTTGCAACTCGCGTCGCTAGGAATCAGATGTTTCCACGTCTAGGCCAAGCGTTTGCGGCACGAGAGCGGAAGTGGGCGAACCGTTGATCGCACGCACGCCGTTGGTGTTGCTAAACGCCTCGCAGGACGTATGCATTCTTGCCACCAATTCCGAGATCAGGAAATGTAATGCCCATCAACCTTCTCCGCGCCGCTGTGTTGTTGTCGTTCGTGTCTTGTGCCTCGTGGAGCCTGGCGGGTCCGCCCGTGTCGCCCACCGAGCCGCTGACTCCCGCCGAGCAGAAGTCCAAGTTTAAGCTGCCCGTCGGCTTTGAGATTCAACTCGTCGCCAGCGAGCCGGAGATTCAGAAGCCGATGAATCTGGCGTTCGATGCGCGCGGACGGCTGTGGGTCTCGCACAGCATCGAGTATCCCTTTGCCGCCACTGATCCGGAGCAGGCTCGCGATGGGTTGACCGTGCTCGAAGGAATCGGCTCCGATGGCAAGGCGACCAAGGCGACGCGGTTCGCCGACGGGCTGAACATTCCGATTGGCGTGTTGCCCCTCCCCGGTGATACGGCTTCATCGGCAGATCCCAGTGGTAGCTCGGACAAGCCGACTACGTCGGTCATCGTCTGGTCGATACCCAACATCTGGAAGCTGACCGATACGGACGGCGACATGAAGGCCGACAAGAAAGAAATCCTTTACGGCCCGTTCGACTTCGCCGACACGCATGGGAATCAGAATGCGTTTCGTCTCGCGCCGGATGGCTGGGTCTATGCGTGTCACGGGTTCCGCAATGCGTCTAAGGTCAAGCTGCGCGGTGAGGGGCCGGTCGTTCTCGAAATGACTTCGGGCAACACGTACCGGTTCAAGCCGGACGGATCGGCCATTGAGCAGATGTCGTGGGGCCAGGTGAACCCGTTCGGTCAGGCGATCGATCCGCTGGGGAATCGGTTCACGGCCGACTGCCACTCGAAACCGCTGACGCTGATCGTGCGCGGCGGCCACTACGACAGCTTTGGCAAGCCGCACGACGGCCTTGGGTTTGTGCCGCTCACGACGGGGAACGACCACGGCTCGACCGGCATCGCGGGGGTCGCGATCTATGCCGCCGACCAGTTCCCCCCGGAGTATCACGGCAACATTTTCGTGGGCAACGTCGTCACGAACATCATCCACCGCGATGTCGTTCAATGGCGCGGCTCATCCCCGTGGGTCGAGAAGCCCGAAGATTTTTTGTCGTGCGACGACTGGTGGTTTCATCCGGTCGATCTGCAACTCGGCCCGGACGGCGCGCTCTACATCTCGGACTTCTACAACAGCATCATCGGGCATTACGAGGTGGACCTGAAGCACCCGCGCCGCGACAGGACGCGCGGGCGCGTTTGGCGCGTGGTGTGGAAGGGGGAAGGCGAAAAGAAAGACAGTGGGGTGTTGCGTGACCTTACGGCAATGACGAGCACACAACTCTTCGAGTTGTTGGGTGACGCCAATCAAGCAACGCGGCAACTCGCCTTGGAACAGGTGGTGATGCGGCTGAAGTCGGACCCGATGCTGGTCAAGAAACTGACGGTCATCCATGGGGATGAGACTTCCATCAATCGCGTCAAACAGCCTAGCCCAAGTGAGGAAGTCGATTACGGAGACCGCCATGACAACAAGGTGGCGTTGGCCGAATGGGCACTGTTCCAATCGGGTCACCACGAGACGGACAGACTCCCGCACCTTGCAGAAGTTCTTGATTCGCACGGTCGAGTCCATGTCATGAAGATTCTAGCCGAGGCTTCCGCCGCTCAATGGACGGCGGCGGCCAAGCTTGCTGTTCTTCAGGCTCTTGCTGACAGAAACGCATTGGTGCAACGCGCAGCGGCCGAGACGCTCGGCCTGCATCCGTCGGCCGACAACATTCCGGCGTTGATTCGGGCGTGGGAAGCCGCGCCGCAGGAAGACGTGCAACTGATCCACACCATCCGTATTGCACTGCGGAACCAGCTTCGGGGTGCTTCGGCGATTGAGCAACTTGCCACGATCAAGCTGTCCGAGGAAGAACTGACGCGGCTGATCGACATCGCGCTGGCGGTGCCGAGCGAGTCGGCGGCGTGGTTCACGTTTGATTACGTGCGCGGGCGTGAGGTCTCGGGTGACATGATGTCTCGCTGCCTGACGCACGTCGCGCAGCATGTCGGCTCGGCGCGGCTCGATGATGTCGCGAAGTTCGCTCAGGAAAAATATCGAGGCCACGAATCGCAACAGGTGGCGTTGTTCCAGTCGCTCTTCAACGGGTTGACTCAGCGCGGCCAGCGGCTTTCGTCCGACACCGTGATCGGCAAATGGGGCGCGTCGCTGGCGGTGAAGCTGCTCGATCCGAAGTCGCGTCCTGCCCCGGCGTGGGTCAACGTGCCGGTCGAGTCGGCACCGCTCGCGCTGCAGGCGAGTCCGTGGGGCGTGAGGCCGCGCGGTTCGGCCGATGGCGTCAAAGACGGACTCTTCTTCGACAGCCTCTCGAACGGCGAGAAGCTGACCGGCGTGTTGCGGTCGGCTCCGTTCGCCGTGCCGGACCAGTTGACGTTCTGGCTGTGCGGTCACAACGGCAATCCGGCGACGAAGCCCGCGCCGGTGAATCATGTTCGTTTGAAACTGGTCGAGTCGGGCGAGATCATCGCGCAGCAAGTCCCGCCGCGCAACGATGTCGCGCAAAAAATCGAATGGAACCTGACAAAGTGGTCGGGCCAGCGCGGCGTGATCGAGATCGTTGATGCCGATACGGGCGATGCGTACGCGTGGCTCGGTGCCGGTCGGTTCGAGCCGTCTGTCGTGGAAAATCCCTCTCCCGGCTTCGCACTCGGCGAGGGACCGATTGGCCTCGCGCTGGCCGTGGCCGAACAGATGCGGCTTGTCGATCAGTTCGATCACGT
>JAYVOX010000234.1:0-7852 GCA_043757695.1 Schlesneria sp. | reverse complement strand
TGCGGCGGAAAGCTCGTCGTTCGCAGCGATGACAACGAAGACGGACTGCGTCAGCGATTGCAGGACTACCGCACCAAGACCGAACCGATCTTGGAACTCTTCCGTCGAAAAGAACTCGTCATTCAAACCGATGGCTGTCTGTCTGCCGATGAAATCCAAACCGACATCCGCCGACAACTCGGCCTGATGAAGTAGCGCTGCAACGTGGGGCAGGTTGCAAACTTGCTCGCTCAGGCTCGATGTGTGGCAGATTGGTAACCTGCCCTGCGTCACGCGCCACTGAGATTCTCAGCCGCATTCGCCAGTGTGTGGACATCCCTTGCTTTAGCGGTCTTGGTTCCGCGAGGCCCCTGAGTTCCAATTGACTCCTCTGCCTCGACTTCGGTTTGAAACCGGATAAACTCCGGATCGTTCTCAGGCGTTCTGGAAATGCCCGCTCTCTCGCCCTGCACTTTCTCGGGGCCATCCGAGTGGATACCGCACAGTCGATGCACTTGGTGCTACGAGATCGCTGTTTGCGACCGGACTGATTTGCGGCCCTCGACTTCTAATGACCTCGCTGCGGCTTGCGTTCGCGCGGTTCTCCGCTCAGGATGCGCGGCCCCAATGTTTGGAGAGACTCATGGCCAGCAACAAAGATTTGTTCGATGACACCGCGATGACCTTTGGCGAGCACTTGGAAGTGCTTCGTTTCCATCTCATTCGAGCAATGTTGGGTCTCGCGGTTTGCGTGTTTCTCGCGTTGATCTTCGGCGAAGACCTCGTGCGGCTGATTCGTCACCCTGTGGATGCCGCTTTACGGCGAGCGACCAATGTGACAGAAGTTCAAGACAACGTGAAAGGCTTCGATTTTTGGAAGTCGGTGAGCGGCGCGTTCTACAACATGACGTTTGCCCCGAAAGCGGCTACGGCTGACGAGATCGAGAAGGTTCGACCTCAAGCCAAAGCAGCGCGGGAAGCCATCACCATCGAGCTGTCCGCGCACGAACTGGCCTCTCAGCTCCACGAAGCGGCTCCCGACATTTACCCGGCCGCATCGGAAGAATTGCGGGACAAGAAGCTCACGCTGGAAGCCAAGTCATCCACCTTCGCACGGTTCTGGTCGGGCATCGAGAAAATCGACCGCCCTGTCACGCTGAACGTCCAAGAAGCCTTCGTGACCTATATGAAAGTCTCGTTTATCGCCGGCTTGATCGTGGCTAGCCCGTGGGTCTTCTTCCAATTGTGGCTGTTCGTTGCTGCGGGGCTGTATCCGCACGAACAAAAGTACATCTACACGTACTTACCCATGTCGATCGTGCTGTTCCTCGGCGGAATTGGTTTCTGCTTTTACAGCGTCCTCCCCACGGTGCTGGACTTTCTGCTGGGCTACAACGTGCGCATGGGACTGACGGCGCAGATTCGCATTTCCGAATGGATCAGCTTCGCGGTGATGCTGCCGCTGATGTTTGGTGTCAGCTTTCAGTTGCCATTGGCGATGCTGTTTCTATCCCGCATCAACATCTTCACCACGGGACAATACATCGCGCAGTGGAAGCTGGCAGTCCTGGCAATTGCCGTCATCTCGATGGTCCTGACGCCAACTCCCGACCCGATGACCATGCTCTTGATGATGGCACCGCTGCTGGTGCTGTACGGATTGGGCATCGTTCTGTGCCACTGGACCGCTGCCAAGACAACCGTCGCAACTGCAACCTAAAAGCAGGGACTGAGACCTCGGCAAGGCCGGAGCTTGAATGGTGCGAGCGAAGTACCGGCCTTCCACGCTCGCTCTTCCAACGGCGCAGCGGGCAAGACCTTCCGCAAATGACTGGCAAACGATCGTGTGGCATCCATCAGGGCGAGTGTTTTGCCAATTCGGGCGTTGATTACGCCGTGCTTTCCGCAACCTTTCGTTCTTCCGGAGGCGCGAAGAACGAATGAACAACCAGCATGATTGCGCCTACGACCAAGTAGGTATCCGCAAAGTTGAACGTTGCCCAATGGAAGTTGCCGAAGAACCAGAAGTCGAGGAAGTCCCGCACGGCTCGGAGATTCTCACCCTGAGCATCCTTCAAGCCGTGAAGTCCGAGGCGGTCGAACAGGTTTCCCAACGTTCCCGCCAGCAACAACCCCGTGGCGATCGTCAGCCACCACACGGCGGTCGCCTGCCCGTTGCGAATGAAGTAGCCAATCACCACGACCGCCACCACGCTCAGTGAGGCGAAGAACCACGTTTGCCCTTGGCCCATGCCCCAGAGTGCGCCGAAGTTCAGCGTCGTTTCCAATTGGAATTGAATGGCGACTCCAAATATCTGGCCTTTCCAGACGGGATGAACACCCGGACCAGGCAGGACTCCGGGGCACCCGAGATTGGCGAAGACTTCGTGCTTCGACCATAAATCCCAAGCGAGACTCGTCACGGCGATCACGACGAGGACTGCGGTCCGTGACAGTGAAAACGGAGCAAACGCGGCAGCCACCGGCGGAGGAAAAACCGATGCAGGAGGAGGAGTTCGGCTTACAGGCAAGTTGCCACCGTCAGTCGGCTCTAGCATTCGCTGGCTTCACGTTTCTGTTCGCACTCGACGCAATTTTTGGTGTAAGGAATCGCCCGCAATCGCAGTTTGGAGATGACAGACTTCGCCAGCGACCGCCCCACTGTTTGACATCCCTGACAGATCCCAAATGACTCGTCTTCGATCCTCAGCAGAGCGGCGTCGATTTCCTCCAAAAACTCCTGCTCATTTTCGACGCGACGGAGGGCGAAGTCGAGTTCGTAAGTTTCCGTTCCCAGTTCCGCAAGGTGAGTCGGCGATTTGGACTCCCCTTCTCCCCCTTCATTCCGGTCCAGAGCTTCGTGAGTCATCTGCAGGACATCTCCTCGCACTCTGGTCCGAAGAGCGAGTAGTAGCCGCTTGAATTCTTCAAAGTCAGCTTTTTTCAGCATGGGTGGACAACCTTGACAGTCATACGAGGCGCGGGTTCATTGCTCAGCGGAGAGGGAAAAGGGCGCGGATTATTGGTGTCCATTCCTACTTGGGTCAAGGCAGACTCTTGTGTCCAAGAACTCCGCCTGAAAAAAAGAAGCTGGCTGGTAGGTCCAGACGGATTTTCCGCGCCGCTGATGGCCAAATCAAACAGCCAGCCTATTCTGTCACTCGAAGAGGTCTACGACTCGAACTCATTCGGATCTGTGACCGATCTATTACTGCAACACAGAGGAACATCATGCCCGATTTTGTGATCCCTGCTGCGGGGGCCAAGGCTCCTGAATTTGATCTCCCCGCGTTCCCTGCTGGCCGACACAAGTTAAGACAACACAAGGGGAAGCAGAACGTCGTCCTTTATTTCTACCCGCGCGACGACACGCCGGGATGCACGATCGAAGCGTGTGAGTTCCGAGACCAGATCGGAGATTTTCAGTCGTCCGAGACGGTCGTGCTGGGAGTCAGTACGGATACCGTCGAGGCGCATCGGAAGTTCTCCCAGAAATTCTCGCTCCCGTTCCCACTGCTCTCGGATGAAAACCACGAGCTGGCACTGAAGTACGGAGTCTGGGTCGAAAAAAAGCTGTACGGCAAGACTTCGATGGGAATTCAGCGCGCTACATTCTTGATCGACAAATCGGGAACCATCGTCGCCGCTTGGCCCAAAGTGAAGGTCGATGGTCACGTCGCCGAAGTCGCCGCGAAGTTGGCAGGGCTGGAATAGCTATACCTCACGCGGGCGGAAGTGAGCCGTAGCTGCACCTCGCCAGAGTGCGGGAGTGACGCTCAAACAGCCCACGTTCTGGCGAATCGTGGCTACATTCAAATGTCTCACGTTGGGCCGTGCAAAGTCTAACCTGCTGAAAGCTGTTAGGCGCGCGGCAAGTCTTGGCTGACCCAATGTAGGACGGATTACAGTTGCCGCTCGCCTTAGGCAGCGCGTCGCAATGGAACGCCAACAGCAGGCAGATCGAGTGAGCTTTGTCCCATCCAATCGTGAGCAGCCAGACTCCGCAGCACGGCTTCCGCGACGAACATCGCTTGCAGGGCTTGCTCACCATCCACCAGTGGCGAACGACCGCTCCTCGCACACTCCACGAACTCGATCAACTCTTGCATGAGAGCGTCGGGGCTGGAGGCGTTGATCGCGTGTGACTCAACAGAAACGAAGCGGCCGAAAACATCCCGCTTCAGTTGCTCGATGTCGGCTCCGGGTTGGCGAGCCAAGTCGAGCGGCGGCGTTCCCAATCGCAGTTCGTCAGACGGAGCGAACCGTTTGACCTCGCGCGTGTGCATGTCGCAGGTCACGCAGCCGTTGGCAGACCACGCTTGAAGTGATCTCGCGACGGTCGGGCTGATGCGGCTGGCGGTGAGGTCCGCCACGCAGCCGTTCTCAAACCGGAGCCGCGCCTGCGCGACATCTTCATGACCACCCATGACCGTCGTTCCAAACGCTTCGACACTGTGAAGCGGACTGCGAACGAGTGACAGCACGAGGTCGATATCGTGGATCATGAGATCGTGTACGACACCGATGTCGGTCGATCGGAACGTGTAGCCGCTGGTTCGTTCCGTGCGAATGTACTTCGGTTCGACGATCAGCGGCTGAGCGGCCTGGAAGGCGGGGTTGAATCGCTCGATGTGCCCGACCTGAAGCAACGTCCCTAGCCGTGACGCCAGTTCGACGAGTTCCCGCGCGTGCGTCGCGTTGGCGGCCAGTGGCTTCTCAACGAGGACCGGAATTCCCACTTCGAGAAACGCTCCCGCGACCTCCCGATGCGCGACAGTCGGCACAACCACCGAGACCGCATCGACCAATTTGCGACTCAATAGTTCGCGAAAGTCGGCGACCCAGCGTGTCCGACATTTGGTCGCGATCTCCTGACCTTGCTCGGCCCGGCTGTCGGCCACGGCCACCAATTCCACCTCAGCCAGTTCGCTGAGAATCCGCGCGTGATGACGCCCGAGAGCACCCACGCCGACAACTGCCAATCGCAACCGAGTCATGAAGTAGAATCTTGTGGAGTGAGTGACGAGCAGCCGCAGAAAACACTCTGCAAAACCAAGAGGAGACCTGCGGTCGGGCGTTTCGGCGGGGTCGGGAGACCCCGCCGAACACCCGAAATCACGCGGCACGGCGTTCGGTTTCCGCAGCAGGTTGAGGTTGATTGCGGTAAGCCTCGCGACCGCGACCGTTCTTTCCCTTCTGCGTCCACTCGACGAAGTTCAACAATGTCATCAGTTCGAGGGGGAGTACGCCTTCTGTCTTTTCGATCAACAGCGAGCGAACCTCTTCAATCTTCTTGTGTTCGCGGTACATCAGCTTGAAGGCTTGACGGACGAGAGTGATCGCCGAGTCTGAAATCCCGCGTCGCCGCATTCCGACCACGTTAATCGTGGCGATCTCTGGATCGTCCGCGCTGACCGACATCATGTACGGCGGCACGTCTTGCACCACGCGACACATCCCGCCCACAAACGATCCGGTCCCGAGCGTGCAGAAGTGACAAATGGCCGAATTGCCCGAGACGATGGCGTAGTCGTGAACGTGAACGTGTCCGGCCAGTAGTGCGCCGTTCGTCAGGATCGTGTTGTTGAAGACATGGCAGTTGTGCGCGACGTGTGCGTTGGACATCAGGAAGTTGCGGTTACCGATCCGCGTGATGCCGTCTTCCTTGTCGGCACCACGATTCACCGTGACGCCCTCGCGGAAGAGGTTGTCGTCGCCGATCTCGACCTTCGTCGGACCACCCGCGTAGCAAAAGTCCTGCGGCTCCGCTCCGATGACTGAGCCGGGAAAGAATCGGTTTCGCTCCCCGATCTTCGTATGACCGGTGAGAGTCACGTTGTTGTCCAGCTTGCAGCCGCTGCCGAGAACCACGTTCGGCCCAATGACGCTGAAGGGGCCGATATCGATGTCGTCACCCAATTGAGCTTTCGGGTCGATGTGAGCGAGGGGTGAGATGCGGTTGGCCATGAGTGAGTCCTTCTGAAGTAATGCTCTTCGAGGATGTTTTTGTGAACGGAGCGAGGTTCCATCAGGCGGCGCGTAAGAGCGGATAAGCGTGCGTTGTGGACGCCAGCACCTGACGGCAGATCGCGTGATTTTGGTTGTGTCCCGAACGATACGCGCGGAAGTGACCGTGGATGTCGCAGCCCAGCAACGCGAAGTCGCCGATGCAGTCCAGAACCTTGTGACGCACGCACTCGTCGGTCGTTCGCAGTTGATTGCCGATCACGCCATCGGGACCAAAGACCAGCAGGTCTTGCTCGGTGACGCGGCTGCCGTAACCTTGAGCCTTCAATGCCGCGACCTCGGTGTCGAGCACGAATGTGCGCGCGAAAGCCAAGTTGGCGACGAAGGCCTCGGGTGAGAACTCGAACGTCAGCAGTTGCGGTTTGATCGGTGAGCGCGGCCCGTAGTCGAGTTCGTAGCTGATGACGAGCGTGCGACGGAAGACGGGACCGGCGGTGATCTCGGACTGGCTCGCTTCGGTGGCAGTGCGCGAAGGCTGTCTCACGACGAGAACTTCGCGTCGCAACGATTGCTCGACAATCCCCGCCTCAAGCAAGACGTGAACGAAGTCGAGGCTCGATCCATCCGCGCCGGGAGCTTCGCTGGCGTTGAGTTGTACGAGGCAGTTGTCGATCTGCAATCCGGCCAGTGCGGCCATGACGTGTTCGATCAGTTCGACCGTTGCGACCCCATTCGAGATCGCCGTCCGGCGTTGTCGTGGGACGACGTGTTCGAGCGTGGCGGGGATCGGCTTGGTTCCTGGCAGATCGACACGCTGGAACCGGATTCCAGTCCCTTCGTCGGCGGGCAGAAAGCGCAGCGCGACATCGGCTCCCGTCAGGAAGCCAAAGCCGTGAAACTCGGCCGGGCGCGCGATGGTACGTTGAAGTCGCGTGTGCAAAGCCCCTCCTCCGTGTCTCGCTGTCGATGGCGTGCGGAAAGCGATCTCGTTCCCGTATGTAGGATGGACGCCTCGTCCGTCCGAATTGCCTCCGAAGGCCGGACGGACGAGGCGTCCATCCTACGGGGAAACCAATCCCTGCCGGTCACGGCGGTGCGAAGATGCAGCCGACCCCGGCAAGTGATCACCGGGGTCGGTTGGCAGGGGTAGTCCATCAGACGAGAGCGGCTCTCAGTTCTGCGAGGTCTTCGCAGGCTTCGCTCCCGTGCGAGGAGCAGCAGCCGGAGCAACGGGCGTGTACTTGCGGTTCAGATAGTCCAGCACCGAGACGGTGATGTCGTCTTCGGGCTTGTGATAGACGACCTGACGGTTCATCCCCTGCAACAGGTTCTGAGGATTCTCGGTATCCAAGTCTTCGCGGTTGAAGCGAATGACGAGCGTGTACTTGTAGAAGTCGGCGTACCGCTTCACGGCATCGGAGGTTTCGTTATAGACCTGCAAGTAAATCTGCGATTCCTTCTTGAGGAAGTCGCGCGAGGCACTGCGGCGGAAGGTCTCGAACTCAGCCGCCTTCTTGACGATGATCTGCTCGGCCTTGCTGAACTCAGGACCGCCTTCAGCGAGACCCTTCATCGTCTTCTGCATCTCGCCCAGTTCTTCCTGCATCAGCTTGGCTTTGGCTTCGCTGCCGCTGATCTCTTCCTTCAGTTCTTCACGCAGGGTCTCGAACTTCTTGTAGTTCTTGAAGACGTGAGCCATGTCGATCAGTCCCACTTTGTGCGGTGCGTTGGACGCAGCAGCAGCAGCCGGGGCGGCTTCCTTGTTTTGGCTCCAGGCATTGCCACTCAGAGTCAGAACGCCTGCAAACAGGGCGAGGGCGAATGCCCCAAAAATGGTTCTCTTCACGGCGAATGCTCTCCTTTGCGTGGCCGAAGGGATGGGATCGTGCTCAATGAGCATCGAGTC
>JAYVOX010000233.1:0-2150 GCA_043757695.1 Schlesneria sp. | reverse complement strand
TATTCAGGACGATCAGGCATGTCTCGCGTGGTTGAGGTTCGTCATCCGCTCGTTCAACACCACTTGGCTCGATTGCGAGACCAGGTGACTCCGCCGGTCGAGTTCCGCTCGCTCATCCGGCGGCTGACGGAACTGCTGGCGTATGAGGCGACTCAGGACTTGTTGCTGCGCGATGTCGCTGTCGTCACTCCACTGACGACGATGACGGGGCAAACGCTCTCGCAGCAGATCGGTCTCGTCCCGATCTTGCGTGCGGGACTCGGCATGGTCGATCCGATTCTCGACCTGATCCCCTCGGCCGAAGTCTGGCATCTCGGTCTCTATCGCGATGAGGCGACAACGCTGCCGGTCGAGTACTACAACAAGTTCCCCACGACGCATCCGGTCGATGTCGCGATGGTCCTCGACCCGATGCTGGCCACCGGCGGTTCGGCGACCGCCGCGCTGGTGGCCTTGCAGACGTGGGGCGTCACGTCGCTCAAGTTGCTGTCGATCATTGCCGCGCCAGAAGGAGTCCGCGCCGTGACGCACAAGTTCCCCGATGTCCAAATCTTCGTCTGTGCCATCGACGCGGAACTCGACTCGCGCAAGTACATCGTCCCCGGACTGGGCGACGCCGGGGATCGGACGTTCAACACGCTGAAGTCTCGGTCGGAATGACGTTTGACGCGGCGATGGAGGATGGGCACTCCTGCCCGTCCGGCTTTTGCATTGCCGCATGTTGGCTCCAAAACCGGACGGGCAGGAGTGCCCATCCTACGAATCACAGTGCTGCTCTTGCGCGAGTTTTACATTGGCATGGTTTCCCTCACCGAGGTTCTTTCATGGAACGCTGCATCAGTCTGTTCGGGTATCTGGTGATCTTGGGGCTGGCATGGTTAATGAGCTCTCATCGCAGTCGCGTGCCGTGGCGAATCGTGATCGGCGGGACGTTGCTGCAGTTCACGCTCGCCTTTCTGGTGCTGAAGACGGAGCCGGGTCGTCAGTTATTCGGCGCGATCGGCGACGGGTTCACGGCGGTCCTCGGTTACACGACGGAAGGGGCGAAGATCGTCTTCCCCGATGCGCCGGTCGGGCACTTCGCGTTTCGTGTTCTCCCGACGATCATCTTCGTGTCGTGTCTGATGTCGGTGCTGTACCACCTCGGCGTGATGCAGTGGATCGTGCAGAGCTTCGCGTGGTTGATGCAGGGCACGCTCGGAACGTCCGGGGCCGAGACGCTCTCGTGCAGCGCGAACATTTTCATGGGTCAGACCGAAGCGCCGCTCCTCGTCCGCCCGTTCCTCGCGACGATGACGCTGTCGGAACTCAACGCGGTGATGGTCGGCGGCTTTGCGACCATCGCGGGGGGAGTCATGGCGGTCTACATCAGCTTCGGCGTCGATGCCGGTCATCTCGTGACCGCCTCGGTGATCTCCGCTCCCGCCGCGCTGTTGATTGCCAAGTTGATGCTTCCGGAAACGGAATCGCCACAGACGTGCGGTGACGGGCCAATCGAGATTCCGCGCGAGGCAAGCAACATTTTTGAAGCCGCCACGATCGGCGCATCCGAGGGAGTCAAACTGGCGATCAACGTGGCGGCGATGTTGATCGCCTTCACGGCGCTGGTCGCGCTGCTCAACGGACTACTCGGGTTGGTGGGCGCGCAGTTCGGGCTGAAGTGGACGATCCAGGCGGCGTTCAGCTACCTCTTCGCACCGATGGCCTGGCTGATGGGGATCGCTGCCGAAGATTGCTTGAAGGCGGGCGAGTTCCTCGGGATCAAGATGGCTCTCAATGAGTTCGTCGCCTATCAAGACTTGGGGCATCTGCTGAAGACGCAGCCCGCCGCACTGGCCCCGCGCACCGTGACGATTCTGACCTATGCCCTCTGCGGCTTCTCCAACTTCACGTCGATCGGCATCCAGATCGGCGGTCTCGGCAGCATGTCTCCCGAGCGTCGCGGCGACCTCGCCCGTCTCGGCCTGCGCGCCATGCTCGGCGGCACTCTCGCCTGCAACCTGACCGCCTGCGTCGCCGGTGCAATCCTGTGACTGAGCGATGAACAGCAGTGATGACGCTTCCGACAAAAGTCCAAACTCAACGTGGGGCAGATTTGTAATCTGCCCGAATTCAAGCGAAACACGCGACACGGGCAGATTACAAATCTG
>JAYVOX010000232.1:0-2151 GCA_043757695.1 Schlesneria sp. | reverse complement strand
CCGTAAGGCCCCGGGTTCTTCCGCGCGGAACCCGGGGCCTTACGGCACCCGGCTCGCCAAAACAGCATCTCGTCGCCTCACCCCGCCAGGGAACTCGTCGCGCGAAAACCCACCACGTTGCCGACCGCTGTGATGTGTGAGGCCCACGTTCCGCCGTTCGCGTTGCACCAGATGCGGCCGCGTTCATCGAGACCGACTCCCGCCACTTCGAGGTTGAGCAACTCCGTCTCCCCCACGCGACCGACGCACACCAGAGCCGCCTCCGCGACGAAGACCTTGCCGCTCGCCAACCGCACGGCCACCAAGTCTGCTCCACGCGTTTCGATCCCGATCATCTCATCGCCCAGACGAAACGCGATGTCGAGCGATTGCATCTCGCACAGCCGGGCCTCGTTCGTCATTCCGCCGTAGACATCGAAGACGTTCGCCTTCTCGTCGATCACCGTCACGTCTACGCCGAGCGACCCCAGCAACATCGCGTAGTCGAGACCGGTCTCCCCGGCTCCCACAACGATCATCGACGACGGAAGTTCGTCCCGCAGGAGCAACGATTCGACATCCAGAATGCGGCGCTCGTCGAATTGAACATGACTCGGGCGCACCGATCGAGTCCCACACGCGAGTAGGATGTGAGTTGCATGAAGTGACCAGAGCCGAGGTGCCAGTAGTTCACACGTGTCGATCACTTCAACCGTTCGCGCGTCGATGAATCTCACGTCTCCGCAATAGACATCGACACCGAGACGCTCCAGCTCCGAGTGATCCGCCCGCCACTGCTCGCTCGCGATCTCCGTTGCCACACGGCGCAGCGCCTTGATTGAAATCGATCCCACGCCACCGAGGCCGCTCACCGCACCGCGTAACACGTCGATACTGAAGTCTTGTTGGCGAGCAGGACTCATCCGCGCTAATGCCACCGACGTGCCACGACGAGCCGTACTCAATGCTCCTGTGATCGACTCGGACCCGTTCCCAATCACTAATAGTTCGTAGCTCATGGCCGCCGCTCCTTCTTCCCTGACCGTTACAGTTTGTCAGAGATCGAATCGGCAAGCGTGAAGCGGCTCCGTTATCGAAGACCTTACCGATCAGCGAAACTCGCCGGATCAACAGCGACCGTGAGGATCGTGCCGGTTGTACGAAGCACGGTGTCGAGGGTGCCTCGTCTCAACAGCTTTCAGGCGACAACGGCCCGCCACTCGGCAACATCGTCTGGAGGGGGCAGCCGTCGCACTTCGGCTCGCGACCGCAATGACTCGCGCCGACTTGAGACAGCAAACGCGAGAACTCGCGCGGATCGATCTCGGTCTGACCGAGGCCCCGCACGAAGAACGACTGCGCCTCTTCATCCTCAATCGGCAGACTGAGCCATCCGTGGCGCACGGCCACACGGAGCGCGACGCGATCAATCGGGAAGACCTTCAATCGCGCCGCGAACATCAGCAGCTCATCGACCGTGGCAGGACCGAGTCCGCGAATGGCCCGTAATGATTCGCGATAGAACTGCGTCCCGCGCGACCATTCGGGAGTGAGTTCCTCGCCAAACTGTTCGATCCACCACGCGGCGACACTGCGCACGAGCGACGCCTTCTGCGGCCCGCGCGGGATCGGCGCGAACACCTCCACCAACGCACCGGCTGGCGTTTGCAGCGTCGTCTGCGGCGCGGCGACTGGCGACGACTTCAATATTTCCGACAGCGCGTCACTCGCGCGGTGGTCGCTCGGCACGCCGAACAGCACACGCAGGAAGAGCGTCCAAGTCGAATCGCCCTGCGGCGGCTCGACCACTCCATACGCGGATCGCAACAGTTCAGTCGCTCGCTCGAATCGCAAAGGATCACTCATTGGAAAAAGCTTTCTGGCAGAGTCTCGCAGGCGTCGAGTAGACTTCGACCCGCGTGGTCTTGGTCAATGTATTTACGTCGTAATTTTTGTCTTGGCTTTGTCCCCTCGCCCCGGTTTTGTGGAAGAGCGGGACAGGGTGAGTGGCGACTTCCCACCACCGACTCAACGAAGGAACGTTTTCATGAATTTCATCAGTCGCCAACCGTGGGATCCGTCGCTGCACAGGCTGACGGACGAAGCCGTCTATCGCAACCGTGCCCTCCATCGGCGTGAGTTCTTGGCATCGCTCGGTCGCAGTTCATTGGG
>JAYVOX010000231.1:0-7892 GCA_043757695.1 Schlesneria sp. | reverse complement strand
CGTCACTCATCAGGATCGGCGCAGGAATAACTGTCTGGGTTTGAACGTTAGAGGCTATCCGGAAAGAAATGGCTTGTTTTTAGGGTGCCACGGCCACGCAAAGCCGTGACCGTGGCACCCTAAAAACAAGCCATTTCTTTCCGGATAGCCTCTAACGTTCAAACCCAGACAGTTATTCCTGCGCCGATCCTGATGAGTGACGATCGTCCGCTGTGACTGATCGATGCACATCAGTAACGAGGGCGAATTTTGTCGGCGATGACACGCAGCAGTTTGGCGGGCTTGTTAGCCAGCGAAGCGGACGACTCCAAGAGATTCGCGGCACCCGCGCGAAACCGATAGCCGAGCGTCTCCATGCGCGCAGTGTCCTGGGGGCGGAGTTGATACAGCGTCGAGTGCGCAGCGGCGGCGTCGCGCGTCGCGCAGCCGCAGGTGTAGTAGTACAGCGCGATGGACTTCCGCGAGACGCCCTCGGGACAGGTCAATGGTTCCGGGTGCCCATGAAAGGCGTCGTCGGTGGTGCTGAAGATGACGCAGCGATTGAACACTGGCAGGATGCGACGAACGCAGTGCGTCATCGCTTTGTCCCAAAGTTCGAGATGTCCGCCGTACTCCTCCTGCCAGTTTCGATTGAGATACAGCAGCAGGTTCAGTCGGCGTTCCACGTTCAGTTTCGGATGGCGATTGAAGTCCGCGTGAATCTTGAGAAATCCATTGCGGGGAATCTGGTGCAGACCGCCGCCTTCCAAATACGGATCGGGGATGAGGCCAGAGATCCCCGTGAGACTTTCCAGAAACCCCAGAAAAGCCGGGGAGCCGAACTGCTGTAACGCCGCACGCAACGTTGGCTGCAACCCTTCGTCCCCCTTCGTCGCCAGTTTCAGCGACGTGGGATCATTAAACCGAACCGTGTCGGAACCCAGACTGGCATCGAACTCTGCCAACACTGCGTCGAGTAATTCGGGGGGGGCGAAGTCGTCAAAAACAGCGTGAGGGAACGGGTCGGCAGTCGCATAGGCGGCACGTCCGTGAGTAGCCAACTGTTCGTGTCGGGGGTCTCGAACAAACGATCGGTGTTCCATGTCCTGTGTCATCCTCATCGAAAAGAGTTTTGTGGCTGTGGGCTGATCCGGATTAAACCCTGGCCCTGTGAGCCGCCGGAATACGACACCGTCAGCTTGTCCGTTTTCCGGCAGAAGACAAGCGTGAGAACTCTGTTCGTTGAGTTCAGGGATGGCAACGGACCACAGGATTAGCCATCGGCTTTCATGCCACCCCTGAATCCGAATTGTGCGGTGAATGTTGATGGCGCATCGCGCGTGGTCACTCCGAGACGAATTCTTGCTTAAGCTCGACCGCTCGTTTTCGAGCCACGACCGTCAATCGTCCGCCTTGGCGCATTCCAGCCAGCACGATGGCCAGTGGCGCCAAGGCGAGTTGACACCAGAGAGTCGGGTGATTGCGCCACGCGAGGACTCGTCGAGCCAACGGACTGTGAGGGAACCAGCGCGTGAGTAGGATTCCCATACTGCCGACCACGTTCAACAGATTGCGTTGGTGAGTGATCGTCACCCGGTCGTAACCGCATTCGATCAATAGTTGAGTCAGCCGGTGCGGGTTGAAGTACTGCAAATGCCGAGGCAACTCGAACACCAACCAATTACGTCCAAAGACGTACGGCTCCCAGCAGGCAACGTTGGGAACACTGAAGACCAGCCAGCCGTCTCGCCGGAGGACGCGTCGCAATTCGACCAACGTTCCGCGCGGGTCGGCGAGATGCTCGACCACCATCCAAGAAAATGCCGCATCGAAAGAGTCACTCTCCAATGACGCAGACTCCAATGTCCCCGCATGCACGGAAAAACCGCGATGCCGCGCTGCCTCGGCGGCCGAAGCGACCAGCTCAACTCCCTGTACCGTACAACCTGCGTCGCGCAGACGCTGCAAGAACGATCCGGTCGCGCAGCCCAATTCGATCACGTGTGATCCCGCACCGATGGCAAGTGGAATCAAGTCCGCATGAGTCTTCGTCAACCAGTAGTACAAGGCGCGCAGACCGGGAATGCGACGCGCGGCAGGTGATAGGTACCACGGACGACGTGTTTGCGAAGGGGTTGCTTCCGAGACGGCGGCTGTGGAGAAGTGAGGCTCATAACTCGACGGATAACAGTTCATGATCGTGTCTGCCGTCGGACGCGGATTCATGTACAGATGGCAACAATTGAGGCACCTCACGATCTGAAAATCCCCCGGCACGCCGTGCAAAAAGTCACGCGTGTGAAGATAGCTCGAAGATCGACTCGACCCGCACAACGGACAGGGTTTGTCTTCGAGTTCGACAACGGCAGCGGGCGAATGGTCCATCATTGATCCTGCGACATTCAAGCGTTCATCGTGACCGCCGGAACGGCCATCCAAACGGGGACGCAATATGACCCTCGCTCGACAGACTCGCAACACCACGCGAGACTCGCTGCGATCATCGCGTTCCTCTTGGCGCAGCCTGTTTCTCAAGCATCTCACACTCAATCTGAAGTCCTGGCATGTGCGGCTTGACTGGTATTTTGAATTGTTCCCGCGACCAGACGACCGACACGCTGTTGGCCACTGTCACACGCATGGCCCACACGCTCCATCATCGCGGGCCGGATGACAGCGGGGCGTGGTGCGATCCGGCGGCGGGGATTGCGCTCGGGTTTCAGCGGCTGTCGATTGTGGACCTCACGCCAGCGGGACATCAGCCGATGGCATCCTCGTGCGGGCGCTTCGTCATCGTGTTCAACGGCGAGGTCTACAACGCGAGCGAGCTGCGCAGTGAACTCGCCGCACAAGGCCGTTCGTTTCGAGGCCACTCGGATACGGAAGTTCTCGCCGAGGGCTTTGCCACGTGGGGGATCGAGGCGACGGTGACGCGCTGTCTCGGCATGTTCGCGATTGCGGCGTGGGACACTCAGCGGCGCGCGCTGACACTGATCCGCGATCGCCTCGGCAAGAAGCCGCTCTACTATGGTCGCTTCGGTTCGACGTTGTTGTTCGGTTCGGAGACGAAGGCCCTACGGGCGCATCCCGCATTTGAAGCGAGCGTCAATCGGCCGATGCTCGGCCAGTTTTTTAAGTACTCCTACCTCCCCGGCGGCTCAATTTACAACGGGGTCTCCCAGCTGCGCCCCGGCTGTCTGATGACGATCACGTTGGACGACGATCGCTACTGGAGTGGTCAGCGCGTTGATCCTCAGCGCGAGTATTGGACGATTCACCGCGCGGTTGAGTTGGGACGGAGCACGCCGTGGACCGAGTCTTTCGACTCAGCCGCCTCCAGTCTCGACACATTGCTGACCGACGCCGTCGGTCGTCGCATGGTGGCTGATGTCCCACTCGGTGCGTTCCTATCGGGCGGCATCGACTCGTCGCTGGTCGTCGCGCTGATGCAGAAGCAATCGTCGCGACCGGTGAAGACCTTCACGATCGGCTTCGAGGAAGAGTCGTACAACGAAGCCCCGTTTGCCGCGCGCGTCGCCGCTCATCTCAAGACGGATCACACCGAGCTGTACGTCACGGCGAAACAGGCGCGCGACGTGATCCCACTCCTGCCGACGCTTTTTGACGAACCGTTCGCCGACTCGTCACAGATTCCGACGTTCCTCGTCAGTCAGCTCGCGAGGCACCACGTCACGGTCGCGTTGTCGGGAGACGGCGGCGACGAACTCTTTTGTGGATACCGTCGATACTTCGAAACCTTCCCCGGACAGCAGGTTCGCGGGTTGGCGCGACTCGGCCTGACCGACGCCACGACGGCGACTCAGCAATCGGGGGCGAGTCGCCTCGCCGCGCTGCTTCGTTCGCTCCCAGTGGCCGTTCGAGGTCCGCTCGGCGCGATGTGTCGCACGGCCAGTCAACTGCCGCTCGGACGCGTGGCGACAAACTTCCGTCGCGCCGCCGATGTGCTGCGTGAGTCCGGTCCCGATGAACGCTATCTCCGCAACATGTCTCACTGGCGAGCGGCCGATCAACTCGTGATCGGTGGTGAGTTCCATGATGAGCAGACAATCCCGCAATGCCTGTGGCCCGCCGCGTCATCGCGAACTGCCGCCGAATTCCAAGCTTGCTGGCAGTGGTACGACACGTGGCGTTACCTGCCTGACGACATCCTGACGAAGGTCGATCGGACCAGCATGGCCGTCTCGCTCGAAGCCCGCACGCCATTGCTCGATCACCGCGTGGTCGAGTTCGCGTGGACGCTGCCGCACGAGTTCAAAGTCGCCGATGGAAAAGGGAAACGGATCCTGCGCTCGGTCCTGTCGCGCTACGTGCCGACGGAGTTGTTCGAGCGACCCAAGATCGGCTTCGGCGTCCCAATCGACTCGTGGCTGCGCGGTTCGCTGCGCGACTGGGCCGAAGACCTGCTCGATGAAGGCCGCCTCAAACGCGAGGGCTATCTCAACCCGCGACCGATCCGCCAGAAGTGGTCCGAACACCTCAGCGGTCGCGCCGACTGGCACTACCTGCTGTGGGATGTCCTCGTGTTCCAAGCGTGGCTCGCAGAGCACAAAACGTAACCGTCACGAAGTGAGAGTGGCGACCACGTTGGCTAATTTCGGCTCTCCGCCATTCGTGTTGGAACGCATTCATCAGCCGCAGGGCGCTAGCCCTGGTTAAGCGAAAACAAACCGGGGCTAGCGCCCTGCGGCTGATTTGCCACAATGATCAACACGAATGGCGGGGAGCCCTAATTTCTTTGGCCTTGATCGCCTCTGCTCTTCTGAGAAGGGTTGTTCGTGATGCTGCGATCTTGGGTCGCGAGAAGCGTTTCTGCAACGGCCCTAGACGTCGTTCAAATGAAGGAGTTTTACGACCGTCCGTCACGAGGAGAATCTTCCCGCCATGACATCTCCTTCGGAGATCGGTTGAAAACAGGATTCCCTAAAACTTTCGTCGGGTTCGTAACCACAAATACTCTTGACACGGTGCTTTAATGAATTTGGGAATAAGGTCTTTAACCGAGCCCACCCGTTCCGAGAGGCTCGAATTTGCGCGACATGCTGAACAATTCCCTGGTATTGACTCACATAGTCGCTTTGATGCGGCCATTTCGCGAAGATTGGTTTGATTTGCTCGCGGCGTGCCGCCACCAACAGATAAGTCCAGTTGCGATTCTTCAACTCAACACGGCGGCCATACTTCTGCGGATCTTGGACTTGGAACCACCTCCCCCGCGGGATTCTCTCGTGGATTAACATACATCGAATAGAGAATCCGTTCTCCTCAGACAAGATGCGGAAAAACAACTCGGGACTGAATTGATAAAAACCGTGTCCCATATAGTTGTTGGCGACAGAAACAGAAATGAAATGGCCACCCTGACGAACCATTTCCAGTACCGACTTGATCGCATTCGGAAAATTAAAAACATGTTCTAGAGTTCCGCCGTCATGCACGACCGTGAACTGCTCCTGCAATGCAGCATCGATCGGGTCATTGAGATTCTGCACGAGGGACGCCCCCTCATAATCGGAAACATCCATGGAATCGATCCGCGTGGCACCCAACCGTCCGTAGAATTCGTCGGCCCATCCCCCGGAACGCCGAAGAAAATCTGCTGCGGATTCAGTCGATTGCGATTCCAGCAAGAGTCGACTGAGGCAAGCTTCATTGGCAGCGAGGCTTTGATGTCCCAAAGTTAGCGTTTGCGAAAAATCGACTCCCAAACGGCGTAAGCCGTGCAGAAATATCGCTGAGGGGTTGTCTACGGCCATCTCCGAATCTCCTGCTAGTGCTTCGTCTACGCTTAATTTTGGGGGTAGCCCTGTTCGCCAGAACGTGGGAATCCCGCACTCTGGCGAGTGCAGCTACCCGATTATTTAGCGTGGCCGACGCACTGGGTGGTACAGCCATCTCAAATTTGAATCGCTCTACCGCTTGCGGCCGAAATTGAAACAGGCATCTACTTTAGTTTCGTCGGCGATGCGACAGCCGCGTGACTTGTCGTGTCTATTCTTGCCGAGTGAGGGAGTTCTGCCGAGTGGACTGGAGTTGGGCGTTCCAATTTTGGGCTCTCCGCTATTCCTGTTGGCCCGCAGAAATTAGCCGCAGGGCGCTAGCCCCGGTTAAGAAATAGAACCGGGGCTAGCGCCCTGCGGCTGATGTACCACAAGAATCAACACGAATGGCGGAGAGCCCAATTTTGAAACTTGAACACCCGATCCCTTGTTTACCTGCCCCGCCGCCTGGCTCGTTGAAGTCGCCTGTGGGAATGGATCCAGCCTGTGGCTTCTCGAAGAGAACCCGACAGGCTGGACGCTCGGCTGGACGTTGTTTTTGACCGGACTCTACCACGCGAAGTTGGTGTCGCGGTTGTAGACTGCTCGACCGGGGAAGTACCACGGCGCGCGATAGTTGTAGTACGGGAAGCGGTGGTGACCGTGCAGATCATTGCGATGGAAGCCCGGCCCATAGTGGTCTTGGTACGGGTCGCCGCTCACTTGGTATTGGCCTCCCGCCGGATCGTGATAGTAGGCGGGCGACCCGACGCGCGCTTCATATCCCCCCGGCGCCCAGTGCGGACCCGCCGCCGTGTTGCCTCCATACGCCGATCCCGCAAAGCCGCCGGGCGACATCATTTGATAGCCCTGATAACTTTGATCGCCCTGATAATTCGGAGCGGCTGCAGGCCATTGAGCCTGCCCCATCATGGGAGCGGGTGCCGGAGGGACTCCGCAATTGCAGCCCGCCCATGCGGCGTTGGCTGACAGAACGGCGGCGATTCCGGCGAGGACCGGACAGCAGAGCTTGAAGAGATTCATGACAGGCAGCACTCCTTCCCGACTTGGTTCAACACGTTGTTCAACTGGGAATCAGTTGGGGCGAGGCCACCGCCACGTTGTTCTCAGGGCCGTTGTCAGAGCCTAGCCCACCTGCGGGTTGCAGCTTGAACTTTCTTGGCAACTTGCCGACGAATTCCCCTGCGACTCAAACCATTTTCACACGTGAACCGACAGCTCTGCCGGTTCCGGTCCCGTAATTCATGACGCTCCGGCCAGAACGCGCGAAGAATCACAACAGTCCAGCCGATGTCCAACGGGAGTGTTGGTGCCCAGAGCGAGGCCGAGGTCAACGCCATCACGACACTCGCGCAATCGCGCCCCTCGCTCTACGACCACAACCACGGTGAGGCCACGATCTTCAACACGCCGAGACATACTGGCGGCCTCACTATTCGACACGGAAGGAGAACTGTCATGCCGAGCGGTCTTTTGAATCTGGCTTTGGGATTGGCGATGCAGGTCGGCTCACCCGGCCCATCCGAGACACCCAACTTTCCCGCACCGGCCAACGCTTACGGTCGTTATGGATTTGAAGGTTCGTCCGAACAACGGCATCCGTTCGATACCCAGCAATCGTGGGTTCACGGCTACTTTCAGGAAATCCCCGCCTACGGTGGCCATCACACATTCCGCCCTTACAACTACAAGGACGTGCTGTCGCAATCACAGACGGCAGCGGGTTGGGGCGAACGACCGACGATGCCTTACGCGCAACAGTTCGCTCACAAGTACCACGATCAAGCGACGATGTTGAAGACGACGCAGGCTGCTCCAAGTTGGGGATCGCAAATGGGTGGTCGTTACGCGCCCGCTCAAGTCGGTTGGACCCAGCCTGCTTGGGCACAGCAGGCTTGGACACCCGCATCTCCCGGTTCGCACCTCATGGTCCCCTCGAACGGCATTTCTGGCCACTCGATGACCACGCAACCGCTTCCTTACCAACCCAGCCCGTACCAGTTCGTTCCTGCCGGAGTTTCCGAGCAACAGCAAGGCCCCGCATTGCAGCAAGCGGTCGAGATCATCAACCCGATCTCGTACCAACAACCCGCGCCACGCGGCGGCAACCGGCTG
>JAYVOX010000230.1:0-2158 GCA_043757695.1 Schlesneria sp. | reverse complement strand
CCATTCAACAGAACAAGTCACATTACTGCCCCTCGCCCGGTCTGCCCGAGTTTCGTGAGGCGGCCGCTCGATTTGTGAAGCACGAGTTCAACATTCCGGCCGAGGCGGCGAACATCGTCGTCGCGCCGGGGGCCAAAGTTTTCGAGCAGTATTTCTGCGAAGCGTTCCTCAATCCCGATGACGGTGTGCTGGTCTTCAGTCCATACTTCCCGACGTATCTGCCGAACATCCTGCGCCGCAACGCGCGGCCGGTTCTCGCACCGCTCAAGCAGTCGAACGGCTTTCGGCCCGAGATGTCGGCGATCGAGAACTTCCTCAAGACGGACAAGTCTCCGAAGGCGATCTTCTTCAACTCGCCCCACAACCCGACCGGCGGCGTCATGACGCGGCAAGACCTGCGCGACGTGGCCGACCTTCTGCGCGGAACCAATGTCGCCGTCTTCAGCGACGAACCGTATTGCCACATGGTGTGGCAGGGGACTCACGAATCGTTGCTGTCCGAGCCGGGGATGCTCGAACGTTCGGTCGCCGCGTATACGTTCAGCAAGAGCTACAGCATGAGCGGCTGGCGGCTCGGGTTCTCGGTCGCATCGGTCGAGGTGTCGGATGCGATTGGCAAGATGATCAACACCACGCTGTCGTGTACTCCGCCGCTGGTGCAACTCGCCGGCAAGGCGGCTCTCGAACGAGACACCACCGAACGCGACACCGTGATGCAGAAGTTCCGCAAGAAGGTTGAACTACTGACAAATGGCCTCAACAAGTTGGACGGCTTCCATTCGCTCGACCCGGCCGCGACGTTCTACGTCTTCCCGAACGTCGCTCCGGTTTGTAATCGACTCGGCATCACCAGCCACGGCCTCGCGCTCTATCTGCTGGAGGGAGCCGACGACAAATTCGGAGTCGCGTGTCTCGGCGGCGAATGCTTCGGCGACGCAGGCGGCGGCTTCCTGAGATTCAGTTGCGCCGAGCCGGACGAACGGCTGCAACAGGCGCTCGACTTCCTGCCGGTCGGCATCTCCCGCACCGATCGCATCGCGGCATATCTCGACAAGCATCCGAAGTACCGCCTGACGCAGCCGTATGCCGAGAGATAAAAGTGAGGAGCCGATTTGCCCCACAATGGAGGAATTGATTCATGATCATCTGGATTATTTCTGAGGAGGTGAGTCACTATCTTTACAATTGTTTCATTGTGTTCGTCTGCCACTTGATGCTCGCGACTTTAATCGGGTGCATGGTGATATCCCGACGAATCGCTCGGAGAAAGGGGTATGCATCATATTATTGGATCGTCGCGCTTCATCCCGTGGGGTTGATCCTGATCTCCCAACTCGACGCTCTGCCAAACGCTAGAACTCCTGAAGAAATGAGGTGTATGGCATCGCGAGCCAACTGGATTGGAGCAACCCTTTCGTTGGTAGGACTGTTGTTGGGCATAGTTTTGATACTGATGGTCTATTGGCGAAATATGTCGTTGTTCCAGCCGCCAGCCCCGCTGTTCGGACATTAGTGGGCCATCGCATCGCTGCATACCTCGACAAGCATCCGAAGTATCGGCTGACGCAACCGTATGCCGTGTGACGGCGAAAGGCCGAGTGATGGTCCAAGTTTACGCCGCGCACTACGTCCAGTTTCTGATCTTCGCCACGATTGGGTTCGCTTCGTTTCTTTCGTTCTTGATTTCGCCGTTCGTCGCTTGGAAAAAAGGATACGCCCCGTACTACTGGCTGCTTGCCTGCGGGCCAGTGGGGTTGGTCGTGGTCTGCTGCCTGAGATCGCTCAAGCTGGCAACGACACCGGAAGAGTATGAGCGCATGGAAGCGAGAGCCAACCTGATCGGGAGCGTGCTGACGGGGATCGCTCTGTTCAGTTCGGTGAGTTTGTTTGGCTTGATCGTGTTGATGTGGTTCGTGTGACAGCGAATTGAAAGTGAAGAGACCCTGCATGGATGCGCTGCCACCCGTAAGTACACTCGACGCATGTCTGTCGCCGCCCCGCCGCCGTTTGCGGATGTTGTTGGCCTTGGCACTCGTGGCGTACACACTGATCGCGTTTCTGGGGACACACGTTCCGATTCCGTCCGGTGTGATTCCGAGTGGCGGAGACAAAGTCCTGCACTTCGTGGGTTACGCGGTGTTCGGAGTCTTGCTCATGG
>JAYVOX010000229.1:0-28990 GCA_043757695.1 Schlesneria sp. | reverse complement strand
CATCAGCCGCAGGGCGCTAGCCCCGGTTCTATTTCGCTTAACCGGGGCTAGCGCCCTGCGGCTAATTTCTGCGGGCCAACAGGAATGGCGGAGAGCCGGAGTTCTCGAACGTGGCAAACTCCCCGAACAGGCTCGACAGAAGTGAGGGTCGCAATCAGAATGCCCCCGCTCGCGACGGGCTGGCTGTCGCGGCGGTGATTTAATTGGTAAGGCCACCGTCTCAAGCGCGGGTGGTCGAGTAGAGAGTTCTGAATCCATGACCACGCACGCCGATGCCACCCACGTTTCCGCTTCCCACGATTATGCTCCCGCCGCTTCGACTGCGGTTTTGGACAGCCTGCGGTTTGAGAAGTCGGAACTGACTGAGTTCAGTGCCTCGGATCGGTCGGCGGGTGAACACGTCGGCATCTTGCTGGCGGTCCTGTTCGTCATTTCCGTGGTGCTGTTTTCCAGCGTCGGCGTTTGGATGATGTACAACCAGGCCGAAGGTCACGACCCGCACACGATTGCCGGTGCGAGCGAAGAGCATCACTGAATTTCCCGGCAACTCGCGAGTCATCTATCCCTCGCGCGGCCCAAACTGAGTCGTTTGACCGCGTGGGCAACGCCCCGCGCGGGAGTGACGTTCGTGCCTGTTTCTTCCATCGAAGCGCGGGGCGTTGCCCACGCGGTTAAACGAGGCAATTGCCGCCGTTGTTCCCGCGTGAGGTCTCGCTCCGGCGAGTCGGTTGCTGCTCGTCCGGTGTTATCGTCGTGTTTATGATCGCGTCGTGGTGAATGCGTGTGAGCCAAGTCACGGAGGCTCACCAATTTTCTGATTGCGTGTCGTGTTGCGAAGACCGGAATCGACGGTGCCCTAATTGAGGTGTTGCGATGACAATCTCGGTTCGATGCTCGGAGTGTGCGAAGAAATATACGGTCAAGGATGAGGCGGCAGGGAAGTCGTTTAAGTGCAAGGATTGTGGGGCAACTCTCGCCGTTCCCGCCGCCAAGCCGCGTCCCGACGAGGACGCGTTTGAAGACTACGAGGACGATTCGTTTGAGGCCGAGGCTCCCGCTCCGAGGCGTTCCAAAAAGCCCACGGCAGGATCGCGCGGGGGCACGACGAAAAAGAAGAGTGCCAAGTCTTCGTCCGGCGGCAGTATCGTGTTCATCGGCGGCGCGGTCTTGGGGGCGATCGTCCTGCTCGCGGGACTCGGGATTGCCGTTAGCAAGCTGGGGCTAGGTTCCTCGTGGGTCGATTACTCTCATCCCGATGGCTCATTCAAAATCAAGTTCCCGAAGCAGCCGAAGGTGCAGGCGCTCGGACACGGTGCGGAGCTGTCGCACAACATCACCTGCGAGACCAGTTCCGGAGCATGTACCGTTGAATTCGTGGACCTCACGGCGGCGCTGCGGCAAAGCGGGCAGTCACTCAGTGCCCCCGGAATGTCGGATGTTTTTTTTGAGAATGTCATGATTGAAGCCGCAGTCAAACGCGGGATCAATCAGCCGTTGCAGGCAACACCGATCACGTTTCGCGGATTTCCCGGTCGCGAAGTCGAAATCAAAATGAACGGTCTGTCGAACACCATGCGGATGTATCTCTGCGGAGATGGTTTCTATTCTCTGCAATACGTTCGTAAACAGGACGCGCCTCGTTCTGCGGATATGGACCGTTTTTTCAACTCGTTCGATCCTGCAGCCGGGCGAGGAACCACAACACCGGGTTCCTCAAATTCTGTAGCAACAACTACGCAGTCCACTCAGTCGAGCAATCCAAACGACCCCTATCTGACAAGCCGGAATTCGTTCCAGTCCACGCTGGTCAAGCAAGGTCCGGCACCACAGGACTGGAAGCCGGAGACTCCTCCCGAGGGCGTGAAGGAGATTCTTTATCCGTCAGGCCAGATGCAACTCAAGGCGTGGGTTACGGAACCCGTGGGGACCGCCGGGGCTAAGCAGCCAGCGGTCGTCTATTTTCACGGCGGATTTGCCTTTACCAGTATTGACTTCCAAGCCTGCGAGCCGTTCCGCCAGCGAGGCTTTGCGGTGATGACCCCCATGCTGCGAGGGGAAAATGGCAATCCTGGCAATTACGAGCTGTTCTGGGGTGAGGTTGATGATGCCAAAGCGGCTGTTCAATGGCTCGCGAAACAACCTCACGTTGATGCCAATCGAATCTATGCTTTCGGGCACAATGTCGGCGGTGGCATTTCAAGCTTGCTGACACTTCACGATGACATTCCCCTGAGGCACAGCGGCAGCGCCAGTGGTCTATATACGACCGACAGCCTTGTGACTGATTTGGATGTGCTTTGGAAATCCTCACAAACAAAACTGCCGTTTCGTGACGTGGACCTGAACGAACGCAGACTGCGCGTACTGATCGGTAATCAACGAGACATGAAACGTTCGCATGTTGCATATTATGGAGTTTCGGACTCGAACATCCAAAGAACGTTCGCCCAATTGGAGGCCGATCAAAGCACACTTGCAAAGGAAGTCCGAGTCAACAAAGAGAGAGTATGGTTGCTCATCGCGATCGGCGATGAAGTCTCATGTCGTGACGATGCGATGCTCAGTTACGCAAGGGTCTGTGAAAAGGACGCCCGCAGTCACGATGCGAACATTTCCGCTGCCCCACCCTCCCTCGAAACACAGATCGATGCCGTTAAGGCGGAGAAGTCCATTGAGTATGCAGAGAAGTTGGAAAATACCGCTGCGGTTTCCAAGCGTCCGGCAACTGATTACGTTCTTGCAGCACAGCAGTGGTTGCGCGTTAAAGACAAAGCACGTGCATTGGCTGCTGCAAAGAAGGCGGAAGCTACTGCAACTGAATCATTCAAACACTCCGCCACTTACCACTGGCATAAAGCTCTGGGGGAGTTGTTTCTGAAAACTGGAGAACCGAAGTCAGCAATACCTTACCTTGAGAAGGCCATCGAAAAGGCGGCCAGTGACGAGGAAGGTGCCAACTGTAGGAAACTCCTCGCGGAAGCAAAGGCGAAGGCAGGAGTGTAGATCGACTGGTAGTCGGTGCGCCTACGGATTCAGTTGAGCGACTTCTCAAGTAAACGCAAGGTGACTTGAACGTCTGGCTGGCGGTTCCGCTTATCGGTTTTGTTTTGGATATCCCTTGTCCAGTTGCGCTCTATGACTCCAACCGCTGACGGGCGATGTCGGCCCAGGGGCCGCGTTGGTCGAAGTTGAGATAGCGCCGCCAGTGCGTGGCTGCTGCGTTGCGCTGGCCGCTCTGTTCGAGTAGTTCGGCCAGATGGAAGTGGGCGTCTGGGTAATCGGGATGCAGGTCGAGGGCGACTTGAAACGCTTCCTGAGCCGCTGCGGACTTGCCGGTCTCCGCGAGTAGGCAGCCGAGTTGAGTCCACGCTTCGAGGAACTCGTGATCCAACTCGACGGCCATGTAGTAGCGTTCGATCGCCGCGTCGGGTCGGCCTTCGCGGTAGAGAACATCGGCCAGATGAAAGTGATGCGCGGGGTTGTGCGGTTCGTCGATGAGGGCCAGCCGAAACGCTTCGATCGCCGCGTCGATCTCATTCTCTTCCGCGAGGCGACAGCCTTCGCGAAACCATTCGTCAGCTTTCCACTCGTGGCGGTTGATCGCGTTGCCGGATGAGGTCGCGGCGAGATCGGGCCGCATCGGGATCGTGGCGACTGCGTGTTCTTCTGAGGCTTCGTCCGTCGTTTCGGTCTCGGGGCAGGGCGGGGCGGGTGGCTCGAAGTCGAAGACGCGCTGGCCGCTCGATGGCTCGACGAGTCCGGTCGCGTCTCGATAGAGAAACCGCTTGCCGCGCGCAAGAACCTCCAACTGCGCGAGCGGTCGTTCGACATCGGGCAGGATGGCTCGCAGCCGCTCCAGCCCGGCAGCCAACTCGTCGAGACTCACGCCCGATTGAGCCAGCTCCGAGAGTCGTCTCGCGCCGGTCACCTCTTGGAAATCGAAGTAGGGCAGCCGGTAAACCTTCTTCACCGCGCGAATCAGCCCGTCGCGTTCCCAGCGTCGAATCTCGTGGACTGAAATGTTCAGAAGCTGGCTGAGCATCGCGGGAGTGTAAAGCTGTTGCTGCTTCCGTTCGTGCGGCTCGACTTCCAGCAGTCTGAGCCATTCCGATTCGGACAGGATGCGCAGCGGCTCGCCCTGGTCGTGAAGCTGTCGGGCTTGCTCCAGTTTCACGGAGACTCGCCCATCCGCTTCGAGCGGCCAGCCTTCCTCACCGATCACCAGCAGCGTGGTCTGAAGGCTGACGTGTTGTCCCGATGAACCGCCGTGCTGCTCGACAAGGTCCATCGCCTCGCGGTGCGTCATCGACGCGAGCGTGCCGGTGAAGGCGACACGCTCACCCAGCAAGACGGGTGAACTTTGGATCGGCGTCGCATCAGAATCGGCCGGTGCGGTCATGGCATCTCGCGGGTTGAGTGGCAGGTGATTTGGCGGGCAGAGTATAAACCAGTCACGTCCCGGCGAGTGAGCGTACCGGGGCGACCAGCCTTCGTTCGGCATCGAGTCATGAAACCCAAGGTCTACCTCGAAACCACCGTTGTCAGCTACCTGACGGCTCGACTGCACCGAGACATCGTTGTGGCCGCTCATCAGCAGTTGACTCGCGACTGGTGGGAGACCGCACGAGATCGCTTTGACGTGGTCGCTTCAGCATTGGTGATTTCCGAGGCATCTATGGGGGATGTTGTTGCGGCTCGCGAACGATTGGAAGTACTCAATCAATTGCCGTTGCTTGAAATTCACGAGAACGCTCGGGAATTGGCGAGGCACTTCGTGGCCGCTGGTGTGATCCCAGCGAATGTGGAGGAGGATGCGCTTCACTTGGCGATCGCGGCGACCAATGGAGTCCATTACTTGGTGACTTGGAACTGCAAACATTTGGCGAACGTGACCATGAGACCGACAATCGAACACGCATGTCGTTCATGGGGCTATCAGCCGCCCGTGATTTGCACCCCCGAACTGTTGCTCGATAACTCTTGATCCAAGGACATTCATCATGTGGACCGATCCAATTGTTGAAGAGGTTCGAAAATTCCGTCAGGCCCATTCCGAAAAATTCAATCACGACCTTGATGCAATCTTTCTCGATTTGAAAGAACAAGAACGGGCGAGTGGCCGAGTGTATGTGTCATTTCCACCGCGGCCTGTGATTGACCTCACGCTGCCGGACGGAGCGGCGACTAACGAGACTCGCGATAGCAAAGAGAGCCAATCCGAAAAGTCGCTCGCCGCATCGGACAGTCTTGTCCGGAAGACGGACGGCTGAACGAACGTGAGTCATCTTTTCAACACTTTAGAAACAGGAATGATTTGATCCATGACAGCACTGCAAACAAACGATCCCGCGTTGTGGGAGGCCCTGCAAGCTGAACGAGTCCGTCAGCATGATGGTCTCGAACTGATTGCCTCTGAGAATTACACGTCGGCCGCCGTGTTGGAAGCGGCGGGGACGATCCTCACGAACAAGTATGCTGAGGGCTATCCCGGTCGTCGTTATTACGGCGGTTGCGAGCATGTGGACACGATTGAGACGCTGGCCATTCAGCGAGCGAAGCAACTGTTCGGGGCGGAACATGCGAACGTGCAGCCTCACGCCGGGTCTCAAGCCAACATGGCAGTGTATCTGACGCTGATGAAGCCGGGCGACAGTTACCTTGCGATGAATCTGGCTCACGGCGGACACCTGACGCACGGGCATCAGCTCAACTTTTCGGGGCAGCTCTACCAGCCGATCCCCTACGGCGTGCGCGAGTCCGATCACCGGATCGACTTCGACGAAGTGGCGCGGCTGGCGCGCGAGCACAAGCCGAAGCTGATCCTGGCCGGGGCGAGTGCCTATCCGCGCGAGATCGATCACGCGAAGTTCGCGGAGATCGCGAACGAGGTCGGCGCGAAGTTGTGGGTCGATATGGCTCACTACGCGGGACTCGTGGCGGGCGGCGTTCACAACAGTCCCGTGCCGGTCGCGGACTTTGTGTCGAGTACCTCGCACAAGACGCTGCGCGGCCCGCGATCGGGTTTCGTCCTCTGCAAGGAGCAGTACGCGAAGGACCTCGACAAGTCGGTCTTCCCCGGTATGCAGGGCGGGCCGCTGATGCATGTCGTCGCGGCGAAAGCGGTCTGCTTTGCCGAGGCGCTACTGCCGTCGTTCAAGGTCTACGCTCAACAGATCGTCGCCAACGCGAAGACTCTGGCCGAGACTCTGATGAGCGGCGGGATCAAGCTCGCGAGCGGCGGGACCGACAATCATCTGATGTTGTGTGACGTGACGGCCATCGGCCTGACCGGCAAGATCGCCGAGAAGGCTCTCGACCACGCGGGGATCACGGTCAACAAGAACATGATCCCGTTCGACCAGCGCAAGGCCCTCGACCCGAGCGGCGTTCGCATCGGCACGGCGGCTCTCACGACGCGCGGCATGAAGCAAGACGACATGAAGAGTGTGGGAGCATGGATTCTGTCGGTGCTGCGTGCGCCGGAAGACGCTGCTGTCGTCGAACGCGTTCGTGGCGAGATCAAGTCGTTTTGCACGGCCTTCCCCGTGCCGGGCATTGGTTGATTGGCTCGATAATCGGTGAGAGGTGGGCGTTTATAGTCGGCCTCCCATTCTTCCCGCGAACTCAGAGAGAGACGATTCCGCAAGTTTGAACTTGCTTCAAACAACAGCACCTCGGTTGTGTCGCCGCATGCAGCCGGGGAGTTTTCGTTTTCCGGACAAGGATCGGCGCATCAACAATGGGCGGCATTGGCGGTCATCCGTACTCCGGCCCTGCCCTCGGTGCGATGGATGTCCTTCAAATCAGGTGATCGGCGGCAGAGGGGCGAGCCAATGGCAGTCGTGAAACTCGACACGTGCAGCATCCGCGACTGGGAGTCTTTTCACGCGGCCTTTGCAGAGGCGTTCGGCTTTCCGGCGTTCTACGGTCGCAACATGAACGCCTGGATCGACTGCATGACCTCACTGGACGAGCCAGCCGACGGGATGACTGCGGTGCATGCCCCGCCCGGCGGGGTGGTCGTGCTGGAACTGCTGAATGTGGGTGACTTCGCACGCCGCTGCCCGGAGCAGTACGCCGCCGTGGTCGAGTGCGCGGCCTTCGTGAACTGGCGCAAGATCGAGGTCGGCGAGCGGGCGGTGCTGGCTCTGTCGTTCCACAAGAGTGCCGAACCAGGCGTTGCAGCGGACGGCCCCCAAGCGGGTCGCCGCTGAGCTGGGTCGATCGCACTGATGGCAGGGCCGGAGCACGGATGAAGAACAAGAGACGGCATCCGGATCACCTCGACCAGAAATGCGATCCCGCCAGTCATTGATGCGCCGGTCCTTAGAACTCGTCCAAGAACATGACTGTGATTTGTAGGATGGGCACTCTTGCCCGTCTTTGCCTTCAGATCACTCTGGCGTTCACTCCAAAGCCGGACGGGCAAGAGTGCCCATCCTACGGTGTTGTTTTTGGGCAAGTTCTAAGGCGGTGTCGTTCGGTGGGCTGGGTGGTACTCGTGCTGGCCCTGTTGTCGGCGCGACAGAACGGCAGGAGAGACTTCGTTGTGAGGGACAGGCGGAAAATTGTGGTCGCGTGGGCGATGCCGGTTGTGTCGGTGATGCTGTTATCGCCGCGTGCAAACGTGTGAGTTCGTCACCGAGTGGCAATGTCGCCACGAAAAGACGGCGACGTTTGGCAACCGATGCTAGGTTCGCAACGGACGGGGTTGCTGGAGGCCTCGAATCGAATGCGGTTCGAGGCGGAAGGCGAACCCGAGGGGGCCATTGTGGGCGGGGGTTCTGTGTCGCGAGTGCGCTGCTGAGGGGTGTGTCGCGGCGAGGTCGTGATGAGATCATCATCACGGCGCGCGAGACTCCGCTGAAAAATGATCTGAGGGGTTGTCATGTCACTCGCCAGTGCGACGCCGCACGAGTGGGAAGCAGTCGAGATCACGCTGATCGGGCGTGAGGTCGATGTCGGCGGTACTTCACCCAGACGCAAGCCCACAGAGTCGCAGGTCTCTTCCTCGCTGGTCTCGCAAAGTCGGCCCTCGCTGCCGGAGGCACTCGCGGCCACCCACACGCCCGAAACGCTGAAGCCCGCGAACGGCAATCCCAAAGTGATCTGTCCCGGCACGGCCAACGAGTTGTTGCAGTCGCGACTGCAGGCCGTTTCCATCGTCTGTCTGGTCTGCCTCTTCGCCTTCTTTCTGCGGGCCATCTGCATTGATGAGCCACTGATCGTGCTGATGCGGAGCATCAGTCTCATTATTCCGCTCGGTTGCTTGGGGATGCTGGTTTCACCCGAAATACTTTCTCCCCGTCAATTGCGACGGATCGAGATGATGTTGTTCGGCCCACTGTGTGCGTTGGTCGTGTTGCTTCAAGTCATCTTTTTGATGAAAGCCATTGAGGCGGGAGACACTCCGCAGCAAGTGGCCGTGGTCTATTCGGGAACGCTCGGTCTGGCGGTGTTAATGCTGGCTTACGGCATGTTGATGCCGAACGGTTGGCGACGCACGGCCTTGATGATGGTTCCGCCCGTGTTGTCTCCGACGCTCGCGATGGTGATCGTCCGTATCTTGATGCCCGCGATGGCCGAAGCGATTGACGTGATGCGCGGTATTGAAATCGGCGTGGCGTTGTTCTTAACGGGTGGGATCGCGACCTATGGCACACACGCACTTTCCAATCTGCGGCGTGAAGTTCGGAAGGCCAAGCAACTCGGTCAGTACAAGTTGACCGTGGAGCTGGGGCAGGGGGGGATGGGCCAAGTGTTTCTGGGCGAACATCAACTCTTGAAGCGACCGTGTGCCATCAAGGTCATTCAGCCGGAGCAGGTCGGCGATCCTGCCGCACTGAAGCGGTTTGAGCGCGAGGTCCGCAGCACCGCGCAGTTGTCACACTGGAACACGATCGAGATTTTCGACTACGGCCACACCGATGACGGCACGTTCTATTACGTGATGGAGTACATGCGCGGGCTGAACCTGTTCGACTTGGTTCAACGCTACGGTGCGTTGCCGCCATCGCGAGCCATTCACTTTCTCAGCCAGACCTGCTGGGCCTTGCAGGAGGCACATAACCTCGGGCTGATTCACCGCGATCTCAAACCGGCGAATATCTTCGCCGCGAAGCGTGGCGGCGTGTTCGACGTGACGAAGCTGTTCGACTTTGGACTCGTCGTGCAGAGCAACGAATACGGCAATGTGAAGAGTCGGCACGATCAAAACGCGACGACGCCGTTCGCCGGTTCGCCGCTCTATATGTCGCCTGAACAAGCTGCGGGTTTGAAGCTCGATGGACGGACGGACATCTACTCGTTGGGAGCAGTCGGCTATTACCTACTCACCGGCCGTCCGCCGTTTGAAGGAAAGTCGGCTTGGCGCGTGATGCAAGCTCACGCCCGCGATCCGCTCACGCCGCCGACTCGGTGGAACAAAGCGATTCCGCTGGACCTCGAAGCCGTGTTGGTGCGCTGCCTGTCCAAGGAACCCGATCAGCGTTTCGACTCACCCAAGGAAATGGCCGAAGCGCTGGCCCAGTGCCGCGATGCCGGTCATTGGAGTTACGAACACGGGACGGCGTGGTGGAAAGAGCGGGCGATGGAGATCGACCCGACGCTGCTGGACACGTGATGAGTCAGTCTGGCAAGACCTTCAGTCCGCTGCTGACGATCGCGTCGTTCATGCTCCCCGAGCGAAAGCCATCGAGATCGAGCGTGACGTAGCGGAAGCCGAGTCGATGCAGTTCCGCGCGGAGTGTGTCTCGCAGAGCAGGGGCCAGCGCGCGAGAGATCGCTTCGGCGGGAAGCTCGATCCGCGCGAGATCGTTCGCCTCACAACGGACTCGCAACTCGTCGATGTTTAGAGTTCGTTTCAAGAATCGCTCGGCATCGTCGATGCGGCGGACTCGTTCGACGGTCACTTCGACACCGTAAGCGATCCGGCTCGATAAGCACGGCGTCGCGGGCTTGTCCCACACGGAGAGGTTCCACAAACGAGCCAACTCGCGCACGTCGGCCTTCGTACAGTTCGCCTCGATCAATGGTGAGCGGACTTGGAACTCGTGCGCCGCTTGCAGGCCCGGTCGATAGTCGCCTCGATCGTCGAGATTGGCACCGTTGGCAAGGACCTCGACGCCCAGAGTCGGAGCGACTTCCACCAGGCGCGAGTACAGTTCGGTCTTGCAGAAGTAGCAGCGGTTGACGGGGTTCTTCAGATAGTTCGGGTCGGCGAATTCGCGCGTCTCGATCACCCGATGCCGGATGCCGATGAACGCCGCCAACTCGGCCGCTTGCTCCCGCTCTCCCGCCGCCAAACTCGCACTGACCGCCGTTACCGCCACCGCCGCGTCGCCACACGCCAACCGCGCGGCCATCGCGACCACCGTACTATCGACACCGGCCGAGAACGCGACCGCGACACGACCGTACCCCGCCACGACCTCCAGCAGTCGGTCGCGCTTCTGTTCGATATCCGAGGGATCAGTCTGCATGGCGGTGTTTCGAGGAACTCGGGGCAGGGGGCTTGTCGGTTTATACCTCGCACGGCCTGAAGTGAGCCGTTGCACGTTTAGCCCCAACTCCATCGGCATGGGAGCGAACGGGGGTGAACCGTGGATCGCACGCACGCCGTTAGCGTGGCGGCTAAACGTCTCAATTCAAGTCGTGCGAAGTATAGTCGTAGAGTACGCGGCTCGCGTGCTATACGGGGCGGGGTGGGGTGGCATTGCTTCACCGCCCGATTGACGTTGGCCGTGCCATAGCTTCGGAGTCCTCGGAGAAGCACAAACCTGAAGCTCGAAGAGGGCGTGTTCCGAACAGTCGCAGGGTGTGTATCGCAACGCGGAACGCACCACCAGTGTGCCAGAACATTTGCCAGCCGATCAGTAGTCACGATACCCACGAATGGTGTGTTCCGAAGACTCCACACACCCTACTTGGCTGGGTGGACAATTCGATGAACAAACGAATTGGGCCGGTCACACACCACCCAGCCGACGACAGCGAGGCAACATGCCGTGTCACACGATGCGGCTGTCGGATCGCGCACGTCAACGAATGGCGACGACAACCCGGACACTAACCACGGGAGTTTCCGTGTCGTTCGTCGTGATCTGTATTTCGGCTGATGTGCCCGACGAAGACTCTGCCACAAGTTTTCGGGCGTCGATCTCCAGATCGATGTCTTGAAAATTCGTCGCTTCATTCGGGTTGGATGGCGTCGCCGCCAACCAAGACGCGGAGGTTTTAGTCTCCACGATCAGCAGTGGCGTCTCACTTTCGGATAGCACTCGGATGCGTCTGCGAACGATCGCTGAATCAGTCGTGATGGGAACGAAGAGTGAGGAGGGGATCGCACGCAAGTTCGGACGCAGTACCGAAACGATCTCGATCTGTGGTGGAAGACGCTCGGAGCGTGAGGAGTTTCCCAATCCGATCACAGCGACCCGCTTCACACCAGATGAGTCGTGCGGTTGCGTGGTCAGTCGAATGCGATAATTTCGCTCGACGATTCGATCTGAAAGTGCATGAGCAGCGCCGAGGTACTCGACCTCGCCAGCGAGCCAGCCTTCAGGCGTTTCGATACGTCCCAGCCAAGGGGGCTGATCGGTCAATTCAACGACGCGAACGGTGATCGCCTGCACGCCAACCTCATCAGCGCGGCGCGTCACAATTTCAACCTGTCTCGGGAACGCCGACAGGAACGGCGGATTGATTGGACGCCCCTTCAGCAGAACGGGAATCTGGAGTTCGGGAACATCCTCTTCTTTGAACCGAATCGTGACGACACTGTGCCGATCCCCCTGAATCGCGCGCGTGGCGGCAAAGTCCACTCGCAACATCTGACCCGAATCAATCTGTTGTCCGGAGACCGAATCGGCCGTGGTGCAACTGCAAGTCGTCTTGACCTCCAGAATCTGTACGAGGCTTGACCTGTGATTGTGTAGGTTGAGTGAGAAGCGGTCTTCAGTGTCCGCCTCGACAACAACGGACTTCGGTTCGACGGACACGGCTTGGGCCGCGCCACTCTCCCGAGTCGTCGGCTGCTGTTGACGATCGCAGCCAAACAGACCGGCCAGTACGGCGACCGCTGTCATGAGCCTGCAACATCGCATGTGCGTCTCCACCACGTTTCGAGAGGATTGCGAATGCGTCACTCGGGCCACGCGATCGTTTCAGAGGCGTCGATCGTGCCCAAGGCTCGCCAGACGTTCCGGTCAATACCCGACGCCACGAAACGACAGCTTCCGTCTCCGCAGACAACGTTCACCCCGCCGGGATGCAAACTGCGCGCGGTGTAGGCCCCCTGTACGACCAGCGAGACCGGTGTCGAGCAATCGGGAATCGGTGAGTTCGGAGTAAGGATGTGGTTGTAGAAGGTGTAGCTGTGGCTGCTCAACAGCCAGGTTCGACCTCCATACGAGGCATGATTTCCGACGGAGGAGACGCTGCGGCAGGCGGCTTCGGCCTCGTCGGCCGTCGAACACCGTGGCTCACATCCACCGATCACAACATCCGTCGGCGCATGGAAAGTCGCCGCGTTTCCATCGCCGATCAGCTTCTCGGTGAAAAACACGGTCTGAGACATTCCATCTCTGACACGGGCGGCGGATAGGCCACCGCCCGTCACAAATCCACGAAGCGCAGCGCCAAGCGATTGTCCGCGAAACTGTGCATAGAGTCCCGGCGATGTCCCGGTGGAGGCGCGGTAGCTCGTCGCGCCAGCCGGAACGCTGTCCGTGGGACAACTGAACACAGCCAGCCTGATTTGTAGTCCGCGCAAGTTGGTCGGAGAAACACTCGGTGGTTCTGCCGTCGGCGAGGACCGGTCCTCAGCGTCCAGCAATCGAGACAATTCCAACTGATCGAGAAACGGCAGCAGCTTTTGGTGAATCGACTCATTCGGACGCAACGGACTCGTCGGCAATCTGGCGTTGGAGAATCCCGGAAACACCCCGTGAGCCGACTCAAACTCCGTCGTTGCCAGTCCCAACTGTTTGAGATTGTTCAGACAACCCGCGCGGCGCGACAGCTCGCGACTCGACTGAACTGCGGGCGTCAGGAGGGCCATCAGCAATGAGATGATCCCCAGACACACCAGCACCTCGATCACGGTCATTCCGCTGCGATCCTCCCGTTGAAGGAGTGCTGGTAGTGAGGGTGATTTCATAACGCGCGTCCACAATGACGGGATGCAGGAGATGTGACTTCAAACGAGTGTCGGCCATCAAAACGTCCAAAAACCGCCGGGCGGGATGATGCCGGGGATCGGCAAACAATCTGCGGCTGGCTCGTACCCGCCCGTGGCGCGGGAGTCCTTGCGGGGGCACGGGGCGGGTGCCAATACACCAACGGGTGTGTACTGCGTTCCAGAGCACGTCGGTGACAGCCAACGAGTGAAGTCACCGCCACAATCTTGATCCAGTTCCACCGTACAGGTCGGCGTTTCGTTTGAGGAATTGGGACCAACTTGAACCGAGTAACAGACGTTTCGCGCGGGCCCCTGAGTACACTTCCCGTACATCGGTAATTGAATCTGGTAGCTAATCGTGGAAATGGGATTCCCCATCGCGTCCCAAGCGGTAACGAAGGTCACAGTTCCCGTTACCATCGCCTGAAAGCGACACTCGAAACACGGACTCGACATCCATGCTTCTTGAGAACAACTGGTTGCGCCAGTTGAGTTTTGCGACAAACTGAAGAGTGCAAGCGTGCCGACAAGCGACGCGCAAACCAGGCTTCCCACCGACACACCGATGACTGACCGCATGATCTTCTCCCCAAAATAGAAACGCTTGCAGACAAAAAACTCGAAACACTCAAGAGCGTTGCCACACCGCGAACGCGATGGCCGAACACAGCAACACCATACCCAACCCCAGAAACCAGCGTAGCGAGCTGGGCGGACGCGGGGTCGCGTCGAGCGATCCGGGGGTCGGACGACGTGCAGCGGCTCGTGCCTTCGACACCGCCTCGGCCTTCCGCTGCCACTCCTCCCGTCCCTCCGCTCCGCCGCCGAATTTGACGGTCGGGAGACCGTCCGCTGCCAGTTGCGATTCGTCATCGAGCAACATTCCCTTGGGAATGCTCGGCTCGAATTGCGAAGCGTCAATCGGTTCGTTCACGGCCACTTCATCGAGAGTCGTCGAACCCTTTTCGAGACTCACCGATAACTCCACGGTCTTCGGAAAGCTGCGTGGAATACCCCGTGCGGAATCGGCGACCTGTTGAACCGAGGTCACACGCATAAAGCGAATGCGTTCAGCGGAAAGCAACTGCACGGTGGATTGCTTGGGCTGCACTGTGAGCGGCTTGAGCATGGTGAGGCCGAGCGGGTTTTGATCGGTGGCCGGACAGGTCTCAAACCGTGTCGGCGTGACGGCCACCTGCCGGAGCAGGCCGCCGCCGTCCACATCAATCCAGGCCCGCAACCGGTTCAATCCGGGCGGCTCGGACGGAATGGCATCCGTACCGAAGTCGATCGCCACGCAGGGCCTCCCCAACAGAGTGTCAGTCTGCTTGACCACGCCGATCCCACGTGCGAACAGGTCGGGCAGGCTGGCCGGCGTTTCGTAAATCGACCGACCAAGGATGGCCGAGATGGGATTGCCCGCCAGACTCTCGGGCACGCGCGGCATGATCCGGCCGGTCAGTGGGCCGTCCGGAGCGGCTCCGTTGATCACGTACTCGTAGCCACGCTGTCCGTCATAGCTGGTCCACTTGCGAGTTCCCGGAGACGGATGCACGTTTTCCGTATGCAAGACCTGTCGCACACCGGACTCCATCCACGTCCCTGTGGCAGCTCCCTTCTGGCTGGGAAACATCTGTTCTCCCTCGACGTTCAACGTCTGCTTGACATCGAACAGCATCTCCGATTGAGAAGTGAATTTCACCCGCAACGTTTGGATGGACGTGACGTACTCCAGATAGCTCGCGCGAACGATCTCAAATGAGGGTGACGATTGGCCTGTGGCCGAGTTGCCGTTCAGCAAACTCAGCAGCAGCAAGGCCCAGCCGCAGTACACGACCTGTCGCCTGAGATTCACGGCTCGTCCGTGGTAAACCAAGGCGGCGAAAGTCGCGCGATGACGATCAGTCGTCAATCCGTTTCGCCCGCCCACTGCCGGATCAGACCGACCTTTCTCTCTGATCGTTCTTCGCGTGATCGGAGCCCGTTCACAACTCCGTCCGAGGGGCACGAGTGACGGGTGGTGCGAGTTGGTGCCGCGAAAATTGTTCACAGGTCGTTCTCGGAATCTGGAACTTTAGGAAGTGATGGCACACAGTTTTCTCTCTCTCTCTCTCTCTCTGTCAAGGCTGCGGCATGGATTTGTCGGACCACGGGTGCAGTCGCCAATGGGTGGTCCTTGTCTCGAAGCAATGGCAGCGAATAGCCGTGCGTGTGAACCCACGGAACGGCAGACCGTAGCGACAGAGCGCCGCGAAGCGGCGGCAGGGTGGCCGGGGTTGGAGCCGCGTTGGGCGAAACCCCGGTTGTTCGCGGCACCAATCTCCGTGTCTTCGCGAAGCGACGTAGGGGGTGTGGAGTCTTCGGAACACACCACTCTTGCCCGCGCCAAGGGTGTGTTCCGAGGACTCCGCACACCGTGGGCCAGATCATCGACTCCGAGCGACAGCGCGAGCCCGATCAGCCGCACGCCAGTTCCGACTCAACCAGGACGTTTCCGACAGAACTCGCGAAACGATCCCAAGACCGCACGTAACAGCCTGTTGAAAAACCCGTAGCACAGGCGGCTCGCCGGTGTTTTCTAATTCGCAATGCGAGCAGGCGAGCCGCCTACTTTACGTTGTTCAACGGGCTCGTCAGTCCGTAAGGATCTGCGCATCAACAACGGGTTGGGATTGGGTGAGCCGGGATGGCGGAATAGTCGGTACGGACTGATTCATCGCGACCACCGTACTGTCAACATCGGCAGAGAAGGCCACTGCGACACGACCGTACCCGGCCACGATTTCCAGCAGGCGGTATCTCTTCTGTTCGATATCCGAGGTGTGTGTTGGCATGGGAACATTCCGAGGAACTCGGGGCAGGGGGCGCAAGACGAACATTTTGAGCGGATTAGAGGTTGGACACTATCGGGTTGATCGGCAGGTCTCAACCGGACGGTCATTCCAGGTGCAGCATGTGGTGAAACGAGGTCGAGTCTGTCGCCGCTGAAAGCGACCGGTTAAACTCCCGCCGCATGGCTGACCTGCCTGTTGCCCCTCCACGGAAGGGGAGTCTGTGAGACTCCGACCGTTGACCTTCGCCGTCCTTTTGAGAACTTCAACATGCCCCGACTCAACTCTCTCCTGCGCCTGTGCTGTGTCGCACTCGTGGCTTTCGCTGTCGTTGGAATCTCGCTCGCGGCAGTGACTCCCGAGCAGAAGAAGGAACTGAAGGAGATCGGTACTGAGATTGGCAAGGTCACGTCGCTCACGTCGAAGAAGAAGTTCGATGAGGCGGAGACCGCGCTGAAAGAGATTGAGGACAAGCTGGAGAAGTTCATCAAGGAAGCTGCCGTTACGGAAACGGATCCGGCTCTTAAGCCGATTCATGTCCAACTGGAAAAGGCGAAGGCTCAACTCGCCAAGTCGAGCGGGAAAGGGACGGTGAGCTTCGCGAAAGACGTGGCTCCGATCATCGCGGCGAAGTGTGTCAGTTGTCACGACGACAACGCGCGCGGGGGACTGCGATTGGATACGTTCGCCGGATTTGAAAAGGGTGGTGGGAGCGGCGCGCTGCTCATGCCGGGCAATCCGCAGAACAGCCGCCTCGTGCAGAAGCTCGTGACGCCGAACGCTCAACAGCGGATGCCGAAAGGGGGCGCGACACTCACCGAAAATGAAATCAAAGCCATTGGGACGTGGGTCGCCGAGGGAGCCAAGTATGACGGAGCTGATAAGACGACCGAGTTGGGTTCGCTCAGCAAAAAGCCTGCGGCAGGTCCGGCACCGAAGGCCGAGATCGTGAAGGCGACCGGCAACGAAACGGTCTCGTTCATCAAGGACATCGCTCCGACGATGGTCAACATTTGTGGCGCTTGTCACAACGACGGCCAGAAACGGGGTGGTCTCTCGGTGGCGACGTTCGAGAAACTGATGCAGGGTGGGGACAGCGGTCGAGTTGTGGTCGCGGGGAGTTTGGAAGGGAGTCGGCTCTGGCGACTCATCAACGCGGACGAAACGCCCGTCATGCCTGCGGGGCAAGCGCGCATCACGCGAAAGTGGCATGGCGATGTGAAGAAGTGGATCGAAGAAGGGGCCAAGTTCGATGGCAGCGATGCCAAACGCCCGCTCCGTCAACTGGTCCCGACCGACGAAGAGATCGCGGCCGAGAAGCTCTCCAAGCTCAGCCCGGAGGAGTTCGCGGCCAAGCGACTGAAGGATTCGGAAGCGCAGTGGAAGCTGACCTTCCCGAACGGTGAGCCGCGCCAAGTGAGCGGTAAAGAATTCATCGTCATGGGGGATGCGTCGGAGGCGAGATTGAAGGAGGTCGAAGGCTGGGCCATCGAACACGCCAAGTCATTGCGCACCGCGTTCAACGTGAAAGACGACCTGTTATGGAAAGGCAAGCTGACGATCTTCGTGATGAAGGAACGCTTCGGATACGAGGAATTCAACAACTCCGTTCACAAGCGTGAAGTTCCTCGTGAAGTGCTCGGCCATTCGCAGGTCACCGGTTCGATGGAGGAGGCGTTCATTGCGCTCCAAGATATCGGCGATGCCGCCAGTGAAACGTTGCCTGGGATGCACGTCAGTTTGATCGAGCATCTGACCGGCGCGTTCTTGAAACGCGGAGGTGGGACTCTGCCTGACTGGGTCATCCGTGGCGCGGGGTTGTCGCTTGCCAGTCGCGGATCGGCGGGCAATCCGTATCTCGCCGCCCTGCCCGCTCAAGCGGGTGCCATTCTGAAAGAGGTTCGCATCGAGAAGCCGGAAGAGGTCTTTTCGAACGGGACGTTTGCTCCCGGTGAAGTCGGTCCGATTGGCTTCACGCTGGTCAACTTCATGATGACGCGCGGTGGTCCGAACAACTTCGGACAGTTCGTGCGCAACCTCCAAACGGGCGACAGCCCCGAAGCGGCGTTGAAGAAGGTTTATGGAACGGATGGCAAGACACTGGCATTGGCGTATGCCAACTCACTCCCGGCTGGTGGTGCCAAGAAGGGAAAGAAATAATTTTGCGGTGACGGTTCGCTTCGCGTCTCGTGGTCTCATTCTTCTATACCTCACGCGGCCGAAACGGACGCCTTGTCGCGCTACCGTAGTCCCGTCGCTCCGCCGACGGGACATCTTGTCGGCGGAGCGACAAGACTACTGTAGTTGACGTGATGGCCCGTGCGGACGGTCACGTCAGTTTCGGCCGCGTGAGGTCCAACAACACTCTTCCGCGCCCCGGTAGCTGATGGCTGCCGGGGTGCTTTGGTTCCGAGTCTCACTCATGTCCGCATCCACTCTCACCAGTACTCGCTCGCCCGACGTGATCGTCATCGGCGGTGGCGTGATCGGATTGTCGATCGCGTGGGAATTGGCCGGGCAGGGGATGTCTGTCCGCCTGTTGGAGCAGGGGCAGCTCGGCCAGGAAGCGAGCTGGGCGGGGGCCGGAATGTTGCTGCCGGGCAATCCCGATTTGGCGCGATCGCCGGAAGCACGCCTGCGCGCGGAGAGTCATGTGCTGTGGCCCGACTGGACCGAGCGACTGCGGGCCGAGACGGGGATCGACAACGGTTACACGCGCTGCGGTGGAATCGAAGTTCGGCTGAACGGATCGGCCTCGGAGTTGGACGCGGAAGTCGCCGCTTGGCGTTCCGATGGTGTGGTCGTGGATACACCAAGCCTCGACGAATTTCGTCGCCGCTTTCCGGCGCTGCATCCGGACCTTTCGAGCGGCTACTCGCTCCCGGAACTCGGGCAAGTGCGGAACCCGCGTCACTTGAAGGCTCTCATCTCGGGATGTGCCTCGCGCGGTGTGGACCTGCACACCGGAAGTCCTGTGATCGGCTTCGATCGCGCCGGAGATCGCATCGTCTCCGCGCGGACTCCACGGGAAGTGCATCGCGCTGGGGAGTTCGTCGTGGCGGGAGGAGCGTGGTCGCGCGAGCTACTTCGTCAGGCCGGGCACGACGTGTCGATCGAACCGGTGCGAGGTCAGATGGTGTTGCTCGAAGCGCGACCGCTGCCGTTTCGTTGCGTGATCCAAAGTGGTCTCCGTTATCTCGTCCCGCGAGCAGACGGTCGCATCCTGATTGGTTCGACGGAAGAACACGCGGGCTTCGACAAACGGAACACGGCTGAAGGAGTGGCGGGGCTGATCGACTTCGCGCGGAGCGTTGTTCCCGCGCTGGGGGACGCTCGGTTTGAACGGTGCTGGTCCGGCCTGCGGCCGCACGCCACGAACGGTCTGCCGCGCATCGGTCGCTTGCCGGAGACGGCCAACCTGTCCGTCGCCGCCGGCCACTTCCGCGCGGGCTTGCAGCTCTCACCGATCACGGCCGTGAAGGTGGCTCAGGCGATCCTCGGGCGCGAGACGAAGTGACACGTCGCATCGAATCAGTAACCCGCCGCGTCAGCGGGCGAGACGTGTGGTTCTCGTGCTAACCTACTTGATCCCCATCACCCGCTGACGAGCCACCCTCGTTCGTGCGTTCTGACTCCCGTCCCCTGATACCTTCCACTCCCAGGATGCCTCCCATGCGAGCCGTCGTTCAGCGAGTCACTCGTGCCAAGGTGACGGTCTCGGGCGAGGTCTCCGGTGAGATCGGCCTCGGGCTGATGGTGCTGCTCGGTGTCGCTGATGACGACACGCAGAAAGACGCCGCGTACGTCGCCGAGAAGCTCGTCGGGCTGCGCGTCTTTCCCGACGACGAGGGGAAGATGAACCTCTCCGTGGCAGAGGCCGGTGGCGCGATGTTGGTCGTCAGTCAGTTCACACTTTTCGGCGACTGTCGAAAAGGGAAGCGGCCGAGCTTCATCAAAGCCGCGCGGCCCGAGCAGGCCGTCGAGTTGTACCGTGCCCTCGTCGCCGAAGTTCGTGGGCGAGGAGTCACCGTGGCAACCGGTCGCTTTCAGGAACACATGGAAGTTGAACTGGTCAACGACGGACCGGTGACGTTGTTGATCGACAGCCGCAAACAGTTCTGACCGTTCCGCTCACACGGAGTTTCAGCCGTACTCAGCTCTTCGGGCCGTCGCATCGACCGCGTTACGGCTTCCGTGAGTCACGTCTCCGCATCTTCCGTTTTTGCTGGCCGTACGAATGCTTAGCCATTTGTGCGAAGTCGTTCCCACCATCCGGGACGTTGCTCCGCGTGACGGCTGATTACAGCGAACGCGACGGCAAGACCTTCATGAACAACGCGCGAGTTCAGGAGCTTCAGACGGGTCAGAACCCAATGGAGCCTGCACCTGTGGCACGCCGCGCGACACCCTGACCGTTTTTGCACGCCATGCCTCATCGGGCCGTGGCTGTGCCGGGAGGAGAGCAGGGCGGGCCGAGTTCTTGCCTCGGTCTGCCCGCCTCCTCCGTTCTTCATTTGAGGGGAGAGCCATGTTTTTCGATGACGAGAGCCAAGCTGCTTTGGATGAGTTGATTGGGTGCAATTTGGAAGAGGTCGAGGACTTTTACAGGGACGTTTTCGATGACGAATCAGATGACGACGCAGCAGGTCCAGAGGCGCAAGGAAGCCAAGTACGAAACCCTGATCGCGGGCCTCCTCGCGGACGTATTGGCCTCGCTGCGTGAACTGACTCCGGATCACTTGGAGCGTCTTGCCGTCAGTCCAAACAGGTCTTTGCGGTTGATGGTTGCCATTTCTCGGAGAAGGGGAGTGCCTGTATGAGAAAGGAATCTCATGGTTTGGCTCGCGAAGGAACGGACCATTCGTCGTTACCACGAGGGACGTGCGGAACTGATTATGAAGATGGGCGGCAAGTGCGTGCAGTGTGGCCGGACGACCGACCTCCAGTTCCACCATTTGTATCGTCGCCTTTGGCGATCAAACGAATTGAGTCGTTGGTCCAGACTTGCGATGCACAAACGCGAATGGGCCGCAGGTCAGCTTGCGCTAGCCTGCGGCCCGTGCAATCGTCGGATGGGTCAACCGGCGCTTTCAGTCGTCGGCGAGGAGTTTTGATAGGGCCAAGTCGATCACTTCGGCTCGGCTCATCGGGCCATGAATTGCCAAGTAGCTGTCGATTCCTTTGCAGTGGCTGGCCACGACTTTTTGCCACTCCAGCAGCATCGCTTTGTGTTCTGCGATCACTTGCGGCCGTGCGGCGTCTTCTTGCTCTCGACCGATCCGGCTTCTTTCACGGAGTTGTTGCATCCGTTCCTCGGACAGTTGTGCCTGCATGTTCAGTCTCCAATTTTGAAGGCGGTGACGACGGCGATGAACTGCTCGCCGTCCAGAAGTTCGATTTCGTAAACGACGAAGATGAGTGTCGCGTCTGCGGTCAATCCTTTGATCGCGGGGCGGCCGCTGGAATCGCTCGTCAAGTGTTCGACCACGTTCTCGAACGCCTGTTCGACATCACCCGTTGTCAGTCCGTGTTCGTGGACGTGTTCGACGTTTCCCGTCGGCTCGTAATCCCAGCAAAAGTACATGGTTCCTCCGGGTGTCGATTAGAGCGAAGTCGGCTTGGTGTGGTCAACCGGCTTGTCCTTCTGGTCGGTCAACAGCGGGTGATTGTCGGCAAGGTATTTGTGGAGATTGTTCGACCAGTGTGCGAACAGTTGGGTGACGCGGGCGGGTGCGCAGTGCATGTCCAGACATCGTTGTTTCAGTTCTTCGATGGTGGCCGTTGTGACGCTCGTGAGTTTGCCGGTGCGACTTGTGATCAATTCGCGGCATTGGGGCGTGGCGGGCTCCAGCCAGAGCGTGTGGAGTTGGGCGTATTTTTGCATTCGAGTTTCCTTCAATCGCGAGTGATGTTGTTTTCCGGTGGCTCCGGGTTGGGAACCTTCTGAGTCTCACTCCAAGGCCATTCGGAAAGGGCCAGAGGGCGGGGGGAAGGTTTTCGCGATCAGTGCGATTGGTGGGGGCGTTGCGAAGTCTGTCGTGCTGTCTAAATCTGAGTCCTCAGATTTTAGAGCCGAAGCGTCCGTGGCGCCCGATGCGCCGAGGTGTCGCCCCCTCCAAATCGCACCGCGCAAACCTTCCCCCCGCCCTCTGGCTCTTTCCTTCTTAGGCCGCTGTCTTGCGCCTTTGTGTTTGGCTGTTTGATCTGGTTTTGGCTGTTGCGATCACGTCTAGGGAGAGACCGCATGTTGGGTACGAAGTCACTGTTGAAGTCGGGTCTGAGTCATGCGTTGAAGCGGGGCGGAACGTGCGAGAAATCGTCAATGGCTAAACGTGACGAATGGGCGGGTGTGGCGGAAGTCGTAGACGGGATGTCTACGGGTCACGCGTTGCGCACGTTCGAGCGAGCTGGCCAGATGCTGGCGGGTGCGAGGTCAGGCGGTCGCCGCGAAGCGGCTGTACCCCGTGTGAGTAACACGGGGTAACACGGGGTTCATATCTAGCCAAATGACATCAGAAAACCTTGGTGAAACTCTTTTACCCTCTTCCTCATACCTGCCTTGTCAGTGTCCTGAAGATCACTGGTCGTATACCGATCCGTTGTTGTTCAGTCGGTTGCCTCAAGGCGGCGGCGGGATCGACTGGTTGACGGTGACGGTTTACGGGGAATTGAGTGAAGCCGGTCAAACCTTGTGTGAGACGTTGCAAGAGGCCAAGTCCCTCTGCGCTAGTCGGAAGGCCGTCGAAGACGGGCGCGAACTCGGCTTGGAAGTGTCGAGCGTGTCGTATCGGCGACGGGTGACGATTAGTCACCCTCACGACGACCTTCGAGAACTGGTCTTGGATTACGTCGGTTCTGGCAAGGGTCGCGCGTTCAATCCTCTGATGGTTCATGTCGATGGCATCACGGTTCGCTACGGTCGGGTCATGAACTCTTACCCTTCGACTGGCGGCAATCAAGGCCCGATTGGGTTCATTGAGATTCCCGGAACCATCTTTCTTCGGAATGGTGAACCTCGTGCTTTGGCGATTGCGGATCGCGTTTGCCAATCGTTGGGGATCAAGGTGCATAGTTTGCGTCCGTTGCGTGTTGACGTTGCGGCCGACTTGCCGAATCAAGACGTGGGCGAGTTCGTGAACGCTGTGATGAAGGGGCACTACATTACGAAGCCTCAGCAAAAGCTTGCTGTTTATACTGATCCTCGGACGAAGAAGCCGACGGGTTATACGATCAACAGCGGGTGCGTGATGTTGCGAGTGTATGAAAAGGCGATGGAACTTGTGATGCGTCAAGACGGCGAGAAGTCCGCTTTGATGCTGCAAAACCGCTGGGGGATGCCTGTGGATCAAGCCACGCGGGTTGAGTTCCAATTTATGTTGGGGAAGAACCGGAGCAAGTCGTACAAGAATTTTGAGGAGTTGTGCGAAGGCATCGGCGACTTGATTGGTTGGGCGATGAACACTTGGTTCCGCCTGTGTGAGATCGACGATCGCACGCACACAACTCGGGCTGTGATTGTCGATTGTTGGCTGCGTGCTTTGCACGCGTTCGCGTTCTGGTCTGCCCGGTTGTCGAAGCGACCAATGCCGAAGGAAGTGAGTCGGGCACCAGCGCAACAACTCATGCGACAGAACGCGGGATGTCTGGCCTCGACAATTGCGAGATCGGGGTTGGAACCCGAAGACGAAGAGACCGTGTTTGCGATCCTGTCCGGATATATGGATGCAACGGAGATGTGCCAGAAGATTCGTGAGCGTGCGAGAGAATATCAAGGTCTGTATGGAACGAACGGTGAACGCGGTTTACCGAAATTGATAGCGTCGGCGGCTTCGTTAGAGGTCGTTGGTTGAGGTACTACAAAACAAAGGAGGGTTTTGATGTGGTCTAAAATGAGTGAGGACGTACGCGGTTGGGTCATGGCTTGGGTTGGGCTGCTGTGTGTGTCTGTGATGATGATTGGTGCTATCACTGTTGGGACGGCGTTGGGGAATGGTGTGCCGATGGCGCGGGCGACAACCATTGCATTTCGCGAGGGGTTGCAGGCGGGGTTGTCCAACTGCCCTTGTGCGCACAAGGCGAAGGCTGAGATGTTGGCACAAGCCTCGTCTCCTACGCCGATTGCAGAAAAGAAACCGTGCAACAGTTGCGCAGCGAAGCGCGCTGCCTTGGCTGCTCAATCCGCACAGTCATTGATTCCAGTGGCTGACTCTCCGGCGGCAGCCGTCCCTGTCCCTGTCTCTCATTCGGATTCTCAGGTTTCTGAAAAACCTGTTTTTGCGATTCCTGAATTGCTTGTGGAAGGAGGTGATAACAATGTTAGATGATGATTACGAGGAATCTTACGGGCCGCACGATTTCTCCGTCTCAGGCAGAAGTTATACTGATCCCATGATAAACCAAGCCATGCGAGGCATCGAAGTTGACGCGATTGATTTCGAGCTTGAGGAAGCCAAACAGCGAACGCGGGATTTGGCGCGTAAAAATATACTGATTGAAGCTGATATTCAGTCCGTGGAATATGAGGAGAAGGTCCACGTTTTGAAGGTACGGCAGGACGCAATCGGCTGGCGTAAATACATGGAAACTTGGTTTGGTATTTAGATTTGATTGATTACCAATGGGGGAAACATGCTGTATCTGATCGCGACAGAAACGGCTGTTGAAGCCGGGCCAACCGGCGTTGGTGCGGTGGTGATTGCGGGGTTCTTGGGTGGTTTGCTCATCGGGCTGTTGGCCAGTGCGTTGCTCCGTATGTTCGGGGCACCGGTGGAAGCAATGTCTCAAGTGATAGAACACAGGGAGGTTTAACATGGGTGCGATTTACTGTTATATTGACGCGGCGCTTTTCGGGTTGCGACGGATGACGGCTCTTATGGCTGTCGTCCTGTTCCTGACGGCAGGGTCGAGTGTTTTTGCTCAAACGTCGCCGCCTCCAGCGCCAGCGAGTTGCACCGCGCTCAAGACGCCTGCGACTGCTGACATCACCAACGCGATTCTATGTATAGTAGACACGGTGAATCCGTATGGTGTCTTGGTCACGCTTATCACGGTTTTCGTTCCGATTATGCTGTTTTTTTTTGGGGGGGGGCACGCGGTGGCCTTGCTCTGGTCTCCACGGTCGTGAAACGGTTCTTCGGGTTCGTGACTGGCCGAGCTTGATTGTTGAATGACGGGTGCCGCCCGGTGCAAACCGGGCGGCACCTCTTCAGATATTGGGGTTTGTATCAAATGGAAACTCAAGTTGTTGCCGTTGATGGATTCATGGAGGCCGTGCTATGGTTCGCCGCGCTGATGGGTCTACAATTCGGATACTGGCTCGGTCGGGCACGTCAGCGGTGGTAACTGTCCTTCTGCGTTTGCGCCATCATGCCCTGACTGCGTTTTGGCTGGCCTTGGGTGCCATTCAGTTCGGCTACGTCCTTCGTGCTTCTGGCGCGCTCACAACTATTAGCAGCCCGTATGCCATTTTTAGCTGGTACGATGAAGACACTTTGAAAGTACACGGTTGTCTACTTGGTACTGACGGTTACCAATGTTGTTCAGGCTACGATTATTACAATGGCACCTGTGCCGTCACTTTTGAGCCAATTACCCCCTTGGATGGTTGTTCCATAAACACGGTGTTGGGATCGATGTCGATGTTCGCCCAACAGGTGGTGAACCAGAATGGCGGTGGTACATATTCTCAATATATCTCATGGTCGGAGTGTGCGACACTCCCCTCTGATCCTGCCATACCTGCACCGTTGCCAGCCGGTTCGTGTCCGTTGTCGATTTCGGGAGGTGGTTTCAATTATTCAGGCGTTTCGGGTTCGTATGAATACCGCCATGCAGGTTTTAATCCATGGTGTTATTGGTTTTGGCGCGCGTCGGGCACGATGGGTGAGCATCCGTGGGACACGGAGATCTCCTTACCTTGTGAGTGTCAGAGCCAGATTGGTGCTTTGAATGCAGCTTGCCACGCTGACCCATCTTGTAGCTGTCCCGGATTCTACATTCCTTTCCCTTGCTCGTCTCCACCGCCACCACCACCGCCACCACCACCGCCACCACCACCGCCACCACCACCGCCACCTTGCGCAGGTGGATGTGATTTTGTTGGCGATGATATGGGCGGCTGGTTCGGCGTCGGGGGTGATTGCACGTGCTCATGTTGCCCGCCGTCATACAGTTCGTCTTTTGCTCTCGAATTAGGGACAGGGACTTGTGTTGCATTCGGTGTTCCGTGCCCGGTGGGGCCACCACCTCCACCACCCCCGCCGTGTGATGCGCATGGCGGAGATGGCGACAACGATGGCTGCTGTGCTGACGTAGACAACAACGATGGGGATTCGGCGATTTGTCATGAGTGTGCTGGAAAATGTAAACATATAGTCAAGCGCACAAAGATTGATGGAAAAACGGTTTATGAGTGGAAATATCTCTCAGACACGTGCTACTTGCACGATTGCCATTGTTGCGATCCGCCAATTCCACCAGAAAAGGAAGGCGTGGAACATGTCGCCGACTGCAAGGCCGTGTGCAAGGGTCTATGCGATGAGCACGGGGGCGACAAGGACAAGGACTACTGCTGCGCTGATGATGATCTTGACGACGATGATGATCAAATATGTTCTGGCAAATGCGACGGAAAACGCGAAGTGTGTTATCGCTCAACTCATAAGGGTCCGGACGGGAAATGGGACACCCCTGACGATCTGCGGACGGAATGCATCCCAGACGACACAGCGAGTGGAGATGGCGTTGGCATCGCCGATAGTGATGACACTTCCGAGCCTCCTCCTCGCCCGTGCAAGTGTGAGATGAAGAAGAACGGGGACAAGGATCACGATGGGTGTTGTGATTTCGTCGAACGGTCTGTTGAGGAGGAACTCGATCCAGAGAAGGGGTGCGAATGCTGCCTTCTCTCGGAGCAATGGCGGAAAGCCAAAGGTTGTCAACTGGAATGGGAATGGAATCGCATATGGGGACGAGATCCTCGTATCGCTCAACATTATCCAGACTCGACCATCTCAGTTCTTAAACACGAACGGCCGGTACCGTGCGTTGATCCAGTGCCGTGTTTAGGTCGTGTTACTTATACTTCTGGTTATGATACTTCGATTCCCCCCAACTTGGTCTGGCTTGTACCGACCGGGACAGTCTGCGGAGGTGTTGATGGTTGCCTGATCTGCGCCCCTAATTGGACCCCGTCGCGCGTTGGCCAGGTTTTAACTCGTGCTTGTTCGCGGAAAAAATGTGAATCGGCAGTGGATCTCCCGGAAGATGGTCCGTTCGATCAATTCACCTGGACGGTTCCCATGAGTCAATTAACTAAGGCGAATCCAGCGGATTCAATTGGCAAAATCGCGGATTGCGACTTTTATGTTCCCATCACACGGCGCGGCTGGGACATGTGGTTGAACCGCACAGTTGCGGCTGCGGGTGGTACCTCGTCCTCGTATAGTGGAGTCTTCGACTCGCTTGAAAGTGTCCGTATATACTTTAGGTTTGCGTTTCTATATTGCGTTGGCCTCCGTGTTGCTGCGGCGTTGTTGAAGGAGTTCCGCGTATGATTGCCTCTTGGCTCGGTCTGAATGCGATTAACAAATGGTTGCTTGGGGCCGTCGCAGTTGCTTTGTGGGAGTTCATCGGGAAATGGCTCTCATGCACGATAGCCAAGACAATGTGCGCACTGGCGTACATTCTCTTTGCCTTGGTCGTCCCACCGGCGGTTGATATCTTGGAGGTGATCCCATCAATGCCGACGTTGGTGATTGAACCGATAATAGCGTCGTGACGGATTGTCAACTATCTGTTCCCTTTGAACGAGTCGATGGCGCTGATGTCGTTCGTGATAACGAGTGTCATTTTGTGGAGACTGTTCCGGTTAAGAAAACAGTTCGTTCCCGGTTTCTCGAACTGAATCTTAAGGGGTAATAACATGGCGGGCGAAGGTGTGTTGACGATCCGGACTGGTCCCGGAGGTTCCGGCAAGAGTTATTGGGCGGTTAAATGGATCATGGAAGAAGTTCTTCCCTATTATGCTGATTCTCGAATAATAACTAACCTGCCATTGCTTTCCAAAGAACGTCGTATTGTTATCTCGGATTTCGGCTCTGAATGGTCCGCGTCTATGCGTGCTGACGACGGTGCTGGTTCTTCAGTGGTCGATTCGTCCGGTCTGGTCCTCGACAATTCTATCATCATCGTCGATGAGGCTCACACGATTTTTACGAAGTCTAACGATCAGTCATTGCGGAAGGTCATTGGCTTGAGTCGGCACCACGACATTCGTTGGGTTTTCTTGTCACAGTCGAAAGACAAGTTGCCGGGCTGGGTTGATGAGGAAGCCGAAATCTGGTTCGAGTCAGCCTACGGGCGTACTTTGCGCGATGCCACTTTTGGTATTAGGCTGCTGGATTTGCAGAACGTCTATGCAAAGTTGTTTGGGAAGTGTTATGAATTCTTCAAATTGACGGAGTACGTTCGCGCGAACCGTAGATGGAAGGCGATACAGACCTATTCTGAATGGTTCAACCAGAAAGTCGGCGACTGGTATAATACGAAAAACACCGGGGGCGCGACGGATACGGGCGAACCTGTTGTCGTCCATGACTATATGAGATTTAGTTTGCCGGTTTTGCTTGGCCTCGTCGCCAAACGCAACTGGCACGTGATGCCCTCGTTCATCATGAAAAACGGGGTTCCGATCCTGCTTGTCACTGTCGGTTTCGGGTGGATGGCGTGGTCCTTCTTTTCTCGGGCGAGTCTCCCCGTTAAAGCTGCCACTGTGATTCCGGACGCTCCTCGGCCCGCGCTGAACTCCTCTGCCGTACGCCCGGTTGATGTGCCTAAGGTCTCAACTATTCCGACTCAGAGGCTGTCCGAGAAGTCAACTTTGGGCAACTCACTTGAGAGTCTCAACTTGGGTGCCACGGTCACGGCTTTGCGTGGCGTTGTCTTCGCTACCGCAGAAGCACGGCCACGCAAAGCCGTG
>JAYVOX010000228.1:0-2172 GCA_043757695.1 Schlesneria sp. | reverse complement strand
GGATGGACGCCTCGTCCGTCCGAGTCGCCGCTGGTAGTGACGGACGGACGAGGCGTCCATCCTACGACTGGGTATGCCAACACATGCCGCTCGCCTTATGACGAAGCAACATGGAGCGCGATCGCAAATCAACGGTTGGATCGTGGACGCGGCTGGCGCGCCATCGAACACTCACTCCGCGACGCGCTTCCTGTCGCGGAACGACAGGACTACCTTGGCGGGCAGACTTCGCGAGGGTCTCACTCCCCATTGAAGCGACCTTGGGAAACGAATAGCTTCCGCGACCGTTCGTTCTCCATTTGAAAAGAGTTGGAAAGAGACTCATGACACCGCGACCCTTCGTTCGTTTGCATCCCGAAGACACCATTGCCGTCGCCGCGCGGAACGTTCCCGCCGGGACGGTCTGCTCATTTGAGGGCGGCTCCGAACTGACGACGCTCGAACCGATCGACATGGGGCACAAGGTCGCGTTGCGATCCCTCGAAGCGGGACAAGCGATCAAGAAGTTTGGACAGACGATTGGCTTTGCCTCACAGTCGATTGCGGCGGGCAGTTGGATTCACGTTCACAATGTCACGGCGGGAGACTTGAAGCTCGACTACGCCTTCTGTTCGGAAGTCCCCGCTCCGCTGAAGCCGATCACCGACCGCACGTTTCTCGGTTATCGTCGGCCCGACGGACGCGCGGCGACCCGCAATTACATCGGCATCGTCTCGACCGTGAATTGCTCGGCCACGACCTCGAAGTACGCGGCTCAACGGTTCGACAACGCACTGTTGGAGCAATTCCCGAACGTCGATGGCGTCATCCCACTCATTCACAAAATGGGCTGCGCGATTCAATTCGGCGGTGAGGATCATCAGCAATTGACTCGCACGCTGGCGGGCTTCGCCAAGCATCCGAACATCGGCGCTTACATCGTGATTGGTCTCGGGTGCGAGACGGGACAGGCTTCGTTCCTCGTCGAGAATGGCGGGCTGCTGCAACTCGGTGGAACGCCGCAACTCACTACGAAGAAACCACTGGTGATGAACATCCAAGAACAGGGTGGCGTCGCCAAGACGGTGAAGCGTGCGGTCGATGCGATCCGCGAACTGCTCCCTGAAGTCAACAACGTGCAGCGCGTACCGGTCCCGGTCTCGGAGATCATGCTCGGTCTGAACTGCGGCGGCAGTGACGGCAACAGCGGGACGACGGCCAACCCCGCACTCGGTCATTGCACCGACCTGCTCGTCGCCTGTGGCGCCACGTCAGTCTTGGCCGAGACCCCCGAAGCGGTGGGCGGTGAGCATCTCCTCACGCGGCGATCCGTCACACCGCAGGTCGCTCAAGCGATGCTCGACCGAATTCAGTGGTGGGTCGATTACACGGCGCTGTTCGGCCAACGCGTTGATATCAATCCGTCGGTTGGAAACAAGAAGGGCGGGCTGACCACGATCTACGAAAAGTCCCTCGGAGCCATCGCCAAGGGAGGCACAACAGCCCTGAAAGCGGTCTATAAATATGCCGAGGCCGTGACGGAAAAAGGCTTCGTCTTTATGGACACTCCGGGCTACGACCCGGCGTCCGTAACGGGCCTGATCGCGGGCGGAGCGAACGTCGTCTGCTTCACGACCGGTCGAGGAAGCTGCTTCGGTTGCAAGCCGACCCCTTCGATTAAGATCGCCACCAACACGCCGATGTATAACCGCATGGTCGATGACATGGATATCAACGCCGGACGAATCCTCGACGGAGCCACGGTCGAAGAAGTCGGTCGCGAAATTTTTGAGGAAGTGATCGCCGTCGCCAGCGGCAAGAAAACCAAGAGCGAAGCCCAAGGAATCGGCGACGAAGAGTTCTGCCCGTGGACTTCGGGACCGATCACCTGAGGAGTAGGGACGAGGCATCAGGCGATTCAACAACAATCGTTTAGGATCGGCACATCAATCACTGGCGTAGCTGAAGTCGTGAGACTTCAGCCCCAACTCTCACGAGTTCGGCTACGTCAGCCACTAAGGCGAGCGGCATGAGAGGAATTACCTTCCTCTGGGAGTGAGCGGGCGGATGAGGATGTCGTATTTGCCGAGTTTTTCGGAGCGCACGAGGCGTTTGCTGAGTGCTTTCATTTCCTGTCTGGGAACGATCACGCCGATGGGATCATGGCCGTTCATTTGCATCACCGCGGGGTGT
>JAYVOX010000227.1:0-2173 GCA_043757695.1 Schlesneria sp. | reverse complement strand
CCGGATAGGCGAAGGTCATACCTTCTGTAGGGTGGGCACTGCCCACCATCCACGACCGATTGTGGTGGGCAGTGCCCACCCTACGGGTATCCGGACAGACACCTAGGCGAGCCGCATGCCGTAAGGCTGCGGGTTCTTGATCGCCGCAGAAAACCCATCTCACTTATGGCCGCGTGCTGTATATATCTCAAACGACTCGAGATGAGACCTCTACACGGGTTTGGCTGAGTAGTCGTGCCTGATTCCAGTGCAACTGCCGAGGTTCGTGCGCGAGTGGTTGGCGTTTCGGGTCACTGCGCGACACGTGTTGTCGCAGAAAATGGGGCGATTTCGCGGCTCAGCCCCTGCCGGACGGAGATTGACTGCCTATGATGTCGGCACATTTGGTGGCCGCTTGTACGGTGTTGTGGCAACTTCGAGAATTGGTGATGCAATCATGAATGGATCGAATCCAGCAGCCGGTGGTCGTCCGTCAGCTCCTTTTTTGGACGGCATGATCGGTGATGGCCCCGCGATGAATGAGGTCTACCGGCTGACGCGGCAGGTCGCCAACACGACCGCGACCGTGCTGTTGCTGGGTGAGACCGGGACAGGGAAAGAGTTGATCGCGCGGGCGCTGCATGAACTCAGTCCGCGTTCGTCCGGCCCGTTCATTCGCGTGAACTGCGGGGCACTCAGTGAGAGCCTGCTGGAAAGCGAGTTGTTCGGCCACGTCAAGGGAGCGTTCACGAGTGCTCACGAGAATCGGACCGGCCGGTTTGAAGCGGCGCACGGCGGAACGATCTTTCTCGATGAGATCAACTCGATGAGTTACACACTGCAAGTGAAGTTGCTGCGTGTTCTCCAAGAGCAAGAGTTCGAGCGAGTGGGTGACACGAAGACGATTCGCGTTGATTGTCGGATTGTGGCGGCGACCAATCGTGATCTGCTCGACGAGATCGACGCGGGCAAGTTTCGCGAAGACCTTTATTACCGACTCAACGTCATCCCGATCTATCTCCCGCCGCTGCACAAGCGCCCCGAGGACATCGGGCCGTTGGTCACGTTCTTCGCCAAGAAGTACGCCGCGAACAACAATCGTCCCGCGCCGAAGCTCGCTGCCGATCTGATCTCGATGTTGCAGACCTACGCCTGGCCGGGCAACGTGCGCGAACTTCAGAACTACATCGAGCGGGCGACGGTTCTCAGCACGAGCGACACCCTGACACTCGATCTGTTCCCGCCCCATGTGCGGGGCTTGGCACCGATCCGGCTGAGTCGCTCGCGCTCGGGAGGGATCGCGACGCAATGCAGCGAACTCGTGACGCTCGGGCTGCTCGAAGCGGGAGAAGAAGCTCAAAATGTTCACGAACGAATCGTCTCCATGGTCGAGCGAGAGCTGATTCAGCAGGTGTTGAAAACGTGTCAGGGAACTCAGACGAAAGCCGCCGCGCGACTCGGCATCAACCGCAACACGCTGCACAAGAAGATCAGCGACTACGGGTTGGAATCGGCTCCGTGATGACGTACGGCGACGATCGTCGGTGACGTAAATCCCGCATCCGGACTGAGCGAGCGGCGACGAAAACCGGACCTGTAGGATGGGCACTCTTGCCCGTCTGAAGTGATGTCAGAGACCAAGACGGGGCAAGAGTGCCCATCCTACAACGCGGTGCGACAATTCCTGTCACTCAAGTGAGCAAGCGGCTTCGCGGTCGCGGGCCTCTGCAGTAGACTTGCGGCGCGTTGAACATCGGTGTGATTGAACTTTCGGACTGTGCTGCGGCGGATGAGACGGAGCTTAGCATCATGCCCAACGTGAATCTGACTTGTTTTCTGATGAGCTACCTCGTGGCGTTCGGCTTGGATATCGCGCGACTGCGATCGAAGTTGGCGTGGAGTCGTTGGGTGGCGTTGCTGTTTGGCGGGGCGGGACTGCTCGCGCAGACACTCTATCTCTTGCTGCGTTCGAGTCAGACTCAGCAACCGCCGTTACTCAGTTCCGCGCATGACTGGCTCCTCGTGCTGGCATGGCTCGCGGTATTGACGCATCTGTTTGTCTCCTTGCTCGACGCCACGATCGCGTCGGGGTTGGTCGTCTGGCCGATCGTGTTGTTGCTGGTCGGAGCGTCGCACTTTGTCACGTCTTCGCCGAGTCACGTCCTCGACTTTCATCGCGGCTGGAAGATGCTGC
>JAYVOX010000226.1:0-7988 GCA_043757695.1 Schlesneria sp. | reverse complement strand
GCGACCATCGTCAGCACGATCGGATACGCGATGACCGAACGGATCGCGTTCCGCATCCGAATCTCGTTTTTGATCAAGTCACACAAGCGCTGCAAGACGGCTACCAACGTCCCCGACGCTTCCGCAGCAGCGATGCTCGCGACATAGGCTTCACCGAACGTCGAGGCATGTTTGCCCAGCGCCACCGACGCCGAGACACCGCTGTTCACGTCGTTCGACACCGCTGCCAGAATTCGTTTGAGACCGACGTGACGACACTCCGTCGCGATGCTGTTCAAGGCTGCCGCCAAGTCCACGCCCGACTGGCACATGATCGAAAGCTGCGTCGTGATGACGAGCAGATCGGACTTATTGACGGAGGTTCTCGCCCACGCGGAAGCTTTGGTTTCGACGGTCGCTCCGCGCCGCGCGAACGTGGAACCGCCCTGCCCTCCCGTGGCGCGGTGATTCATCATTGAGGTGGTGGACATGGTTTTGCCTTGTTGAGCGCAAGCCAGCACTCAGAGACGGCGATGCAATTACAGTTGAGATTTGGTGAGCCGGGTGCCGTAAGGCCCCGGGTTCAACGGCGAGGAACCCGGGGCGTTACGGCACCCGACTCGCCTAAACAAAAGATCGCATTCCTCACTCGAACAGCGCGACACGCATGACTTCATCCAAGCTCGTTCGACCTTCCTCTGCACAGCGCAGACCGGCCTGAACGAGCGTCGATCCCGCACCGTCACGAACGCACTGTCGTAACTGTTCCAAGCTCGCTTGTTGCGCGATCATCTGCCGGACTTCTTTCGTCGCCGTCAGCACTTCGTAAATCCCGACACGCCCTTTGAAGCCTGAGTCGAAGCAAGCTTCGCAGCCTTCGCCCCGCACGAACTGGCGACGATGGTCTCCTTCGTAATGCAGCATTTGCAGCATCTCGGTCGGCGGGTAATAGGTCGCGCGACAAGCCGGGCAGATCGTGCGAACGAGCCGCTGGGCGACGACGCCGACCAGTGCGGCAGCGATCTTGTACGGAGCCACCCCCATGTCCATCAGTCGCGTGATCGCGCTGGCACTGTCGTTGGTGTGCAGCGTGCTCAGTACGAGGTGTCCGGTGAGCGCCGCTTGAATGGCGACTTCGGCCGTCTCGGCATCTCGAATTTCACCGATCATGATGATGTCGGGGTCTTGCCGCAGGATCGACCGTAGCACACTGGCAAACGTGAGCGACCGATTGCCGGCCGCCTGCACCTGATTGATGAGTTCCAACTGGTACTCGACCGGGTCTTCCACGGTCACGATGTTGCGTGCTTCCGACTTCACCAGTTCGATGGCCGAGTAGAGCGTCGTGGTCTTACCGCTCCCGGTCGGCCCGGTGACGAGCATCAGTCCATACGGTTTGGCGAGCATCCCCTTCACGGCCGAGAGCTGTGCTGAAGGCATTCCGAGCGCATCCAGATTGAACGTGACGTTGGCGCGGTCGAGGACGCGCATCACGCACTTCTCCCCCTGCACTGTCGGGAGAGTTGAGCAACGCAGGTCGATCTCACGACGTTCGACGACGACGTGGATGCGGCCGTCTTGCGGGACGCGCTGCTCCGCGATGTCCATCTTGGCCATGACTTTGATACGCGACACGATCGCCGCGTGAAACTCGCGCCGCGGCCGCAAGACTTCGCGCAGCTCGCCATCCACGCGGAAGCGGACGGAGGTGTGCTTGGGTCCCGGTTCGATGTGAATGTCGCTCGCGCGTTGGCGCGTCGCATGGACGATCATGTAGTTCACGAGACTGATGACGGGACTCTCGTCGGCCAGCGTTTGCGTCGCTTGCAAGTCGAGTTGAAAGGCATCGGGCGAAACTTCAACCGCATCGGCACTCAAGTCGGCCGTGACGCCATCGACGCGGAAGTCATCTTCGTAACAGCGTGGCAGGAGTGTTTCGATCGCGGAACGGAGCGCCAACACTGGCCGCACGCGCAGTCCCGTGATCCGTTCAAGTTCGTCGAGGTGGAGCAAGTTCTGCGGCTCAGTCATCGCCACGGTCAACACGCCGCGCACGCGAAACAGCGCGAGCGCACAGAGCGATTCGGCCTTCGCACGCGGAATCGTCTTCACGGCGGCGGGATCGACCATTCCCTGTCGCAGTCGGACGGACGGGACTCGCAATTGGTCGGCGACCAACGGCAGCAAGTCTTCCTCTTCGACCAGACCGAGCTGCAAAAACGTTTCGCCAAGTCGTCGCCCTTGGGACTGAGACTCACCCAGCGCCGTTTCGAGCTCAGCCTGTGAGATCAAACCGGCCGAGACGAGCCGCTCGCCCAAGAGACCCTTCGATTGCGAAGAGGACCGCTCGGTCAGACTCATCAAACTGGTTGATGACGGCGGTGCGATGAACGGAGAGCCAGTCGGATTGAAAACTGGAATGGACTGTGATGATTGCGAGGCGAGTGAAAGGGTCATCGTGTGAAACTCCTCACGGCGGCACGCACGTCATCGAAACGCTCGAACCGATCGCCGACACCCGTCACGGACAGAATGTCGCGACACAACGGATTGACAGCCGCGATCTGCAATTGACCACCGCGTTCCGTACAACGTTCCGCCGCATCGAGCAGCCATTCGAGGCCGAGGCCATCGAACAACGGAACCTCGGCGAGGTTCAGCACCACGCGCGGAGACGGTTCGCTCAGGCAGTTGCCGAGGACGCGATTGAGTTCTTCCAAGTTCTCTGTGGAGAACGTTTCTTTCCCACCGACGACGATCACCGCACCTTGTCGAGTTATCGGAAACATTAGCGACCTCCCGCTTCGGGAATCGGGAGCGACACCGTGAAGGTCGAGCCGTGGTTGAGTTCACTCTCCAACGTGAGCCGTCCGCCGTGTTGTTGCACGACTTCCTGAGTGAACGTCAGGCCGAGGCCGTTGCCATCCACTTCACGCACTCGCGCGTCACCGCTGCGGAAGAACTTCTCGAAGACGCGCGCCTGTTCGGCCTTGTCGATCCCGATGCCGGTGTCGATCACGCTGAAGTCGATCGACTGGCCACGCAACTGCACTTCAAACCGCACCTTGCCACCATTCGGCGTGTACTTGGCCGCATTGCCGAGCAGGTTGATGAGGGCCGATTCAAATTTGTCCTTATCCAATCGCAACGACGGGAACTTCGGCGGCAGCTTCACTTCGAGTGTGATCTGTTTCTGAGTCATCTGCGGCCGGGCGTGTTCGACCACGTCTTGCAGCATTCGTTCGAGATCGGCTTCGCGCTTGTCGAAGACCATCGACCCCGACTCGATCTGACTGACACTGAGCATCTCGTCGACGAATCGAGCTAACCGCGTTGCCTCGGAGTTGATGATGTTGCAGAACTCTTTTTGCTTCTCGACATCGATCCCCTCGTGAATGGCCAGCGTCTCGGCATAAGCCTTGATGTTGGCGAGTGGCGTGCGCAGTTCGTGCGTGGCGAGCGCGACGAAGCCCGCCCGCGATTCATCGACGAGCGCTTGCTGAGTCACGTCCTTGATCGACCAGACGACGCGCACCGCATTCGATTCGGGGTCTGTCGTGAGATGCCGTGCGATCCGCAACACGCCGTCGCGCAGCACCGCCGTGCGATGCAGTTCAAACACCGAGTTGGCATTCGTGGCGAGCAACGCTCCGAGAACCGCGTTGGCGTTGTGAGCCTCTTGGACTCGCAACAGTTGCAACAGGTTCTTTCCCGCGAGTTCGTCCGAGGTCCGACTCTGCACGAGCATCGCCAACGCCCGGTTCGCATACAGAATGCGTCCGTCCGATTCCGTCAGCGCGATCCCTTCGGACAAGGCTTGCAGAATGATCGACGGCCGATGATCGCGACGCCCCGCGAGTGAACCGGACAGCCGCTTCTCCAGCGCCGCGAGGGACTCCTGCGTGGCCAGCCGTTCGAGCAACGTATTCCAACCGACGACGGCGGGTTCGTTGCCGGGCAAGGCCGTGATCCGCGTCTGCGTACTGGTCGGATCGGTCGAGATGCGCAGCAGTTGCTGCTCGATCTCCGTGTGAAACCGCACGGCCTGCGACAGCACGATCGCTCCGATACCGAGGACTCCCAACGGCACGACGGCGGCGAGCGGCACGAAGTCGATAATACGACCTTGGTAGATCAGCAGAATGGTGATGGCCAAGGACAAAAACAGTCCGGCCAAACCAAACGCCAGATACCAGGTGACCAATCGCCGCGTGAGAGGTTGCGTGAGCGTGTGGCCGGTCATGATGGTCTCATACAGTTGTGAGCCGGGGAGGCATCACAATGGACGGGGGAAAGTCTTTCAAGAGGTCAGGAGTGAACTCACCCCTGATCGCGGTCTTTCCGAGCGGTGGACGTGTGAAGACACCGTCAGTCGGCTGACTCCAACCGGCTCACCACACGCTCAAACGGCACCGGCACAACACGGGGCAACCGCGTTCGTATCCAACAACCGTCGAGAGTAGGCGACGACGGCTTGCGGACTGATCGGCTTGTAGAAGACCTGACTGACATCAAACTCCACGACCAGATGCGCCGCGTCGATCTCCAACCCTTTGGCGGAACAGAGGATGATCGGCAGTTCGGTGAGCTGCATCACCTCACGCAGATGTCGGCACAGTTCGTTGCCGTCCATCGCGGGCATTTGCAGGTCGGTGATGACCAGATCGAACGAGCGTACTTCGAGTTGTCGGACGGCTTGCAGCCCGTCGAAGGCAATCTCCGTAGCGAACCCGGCGCGCTCGAAGTTGAACCGCAGCACCTGCGCCATGGCTCGGTTGTCTTCGACGATCAATACCCTGGAACGGTTGTCTGTCATGATGATGTACCTCGTGGTCGGCCAAGATGAGATTGCGGAGTTGACCTCGTTTAACCGCGTGGGCAACGCCCCGCGCGTTGATGGGGAACAGACTCGAACGGCTTCGGACGCGCGGGGCGTTGCCCACGCGGTTAAACGACACAAGGTGGCAATACAAAGTCGGTCCACCACTAGTCAGCTAGCTCTGCAGAACGAAGACACGGCTATTCAACGGACCATTCACTGCGGAACCATCCCGATCCTGTCCCCAGCCCACGGCGGAAACAGACAATTCGACCAACAGCATCGTCGGTTGAGCGAATGCGGCACTACCACGTGATTCCGGAGGCGTCGTTGACGCGCAGTTCTCCCGAAGCCGCATCGTAGACCCAGCCTCCAGCCGTCCCGACGACTGCCGAGATCGGGCTGGTACCCGCTTGCGCTGTGGCAACTTGATTCGCGGTGGTGACTTGGTTGATGGGGAACGGTCCACTCAAGAACGGCAACAATCCCGACGCGGTAGGCAAGTTGACCAGCGTCGGATATGACCCGTTTTGTGCGCGGTACAGTTCGACCGCATCGCGCAGCACAAACAACGACTGTTTGGTGCCGCTGACACGAGCATTACTCGCGGTGTTCATCATCTTCGGAGCGGCGACAGCCGTCAGGATGCCGATCACCAGCACGACGATGACCAACTCGACCAGTGTGAAGCCTCGACGTTTAGCGCCGCGTTGAACAGACAAATTCTGTGTCATTTTTGATTCCCCATTTGCGAAGCGCTTGCAGGACGTTGATCGAGTCGCCAACAGAAGGGACTCAGACAGCCGCAATCAGTCACCGAAAACGCCATCGAACTGGAACCTAGGTCACAATCGACGACAGGCAAGTTGAATTTCGGAAACATGCCGCAAAATGAACACGGTGACACTCATCCAGGATGACTGTCGGATTAGTCGCGATTCGATCGTTTAACCGCAAGCCGAAGGCGTGCGAGTGACACTGAATAACGACTTCGGCGTTCGGCGCGGGTCTCCTGACCCCGCCGAAACGCCCGACCGCAGGTCTCCTCTTTTCTGGAACGCCCCGGAAATGAAGAGGAGACCTGCGGTCGCGGCCTGTGCGGGGTCAGGAGACCCCGCGCACAGCGACGCGGCTTTTCTCGGGAACGGCTGGGCGGGTGACATCCAAATCGGTTTGCCAAACCGGTTTCGTGACCTAGGTTAAGAGAATGCTGACCGAGGTCGCGTGACCGTTTCGTCGGAATGATGTCCACGAGAACGCCGCCACCACCTCACGACTAACGATTCGCTGTCCCCCCGCGTCCAACTTGGCCGTTCTTTTTCCACCGTGGACCCCGCCATGACTTCACTCCTTCCCCCCTCCATCGACAGTCAACTCTCCGCTCGGTGTGAAACGCTGTTGGCCACACTTTCCGAGACCATCGGCAGCCCCTTTCATCTCTGGTTGGCGCGTCCCGATGACGCCCGTCTCGACGCCGCGATGGGTGCGACGCGACGTTCGGTTCATGGTGGCGAAGTGGTGACTGCGGTGGATTGTGCCCGTCAAAGCGGGTGCGGCAAGCTCCTGTTGGAAGACGGTTCGCTGAGAGTTTGGATTCGTCTCCCCGGCCTGCTCCGCCGACAGCTACTGGCATTCGGCACCATTCAAAACCGCGACCCACTCACGATGGAACTCTTAATTGACGCCGCTCGCAAGTTGCTCGATCAGGAAGTCGCCCTGCTCGATCAATCGGCCGACATCGACTCGTGCCTCGAAAATCTGACCGACGGGTTGGAAGAGCAGACTTGGTTGAGGTCGCTCGCCAATCACCTGACGTTGTGTTCGGTCCGTCGCACACTGCGCGAAGTCTCGTCCGAGTTGCTTCCGTCCTTGAGAAAGCTCGTCGGCGCGGAGTCGATCGCGATCCTGCTAACCAAGACTCAAGCTCCTCACTGTGAGGGCGCAGCAGCCAGACAAGACCTGATTGCCCCGGCCCTGTGGGATGGCCCGAAGTCCGTGGAAGAGCAGATGTGGCAAGTCTGGTTGAACAGCCAACCGACCACTCCTCAAAGCCGACCGCTGGTTCAGAACGGGACGCGCGTCGATGCGCGATTGCGGCGTCTCGATATTCGCTCGCTGTGTGCGGTGCAGGTCTGTCGCGGCGACACGATCTACGGTTGGGTTGTCGCTGTGAATCGGAATCCTTACCGGCGAGAAACGCTCGATGAGTTGCCACGCGGCATGAGCGAAGTCGAGTTCGGTACGGTCGAAGCGGGCTTGGTCGAAGCGGCCGCCAAGATGCTCGCCACACATGGGCACAACGTCGAATTACTGAAGGATCGCGAAGACCTAGCGATCGGCGTAATCCGCGCGATGGGTCATGCGGTCGATGCACGCGATCCGTACACGCGCGGTCATAGCGAACGTGTCGGTCGGTACGGTCGGCAACTCGCCGAAGCGGTCGGCCTGCCGAACCACGAGTGCGACCGCATTTATCTCTCGGGACTGCTGCACGATGTGGGCAAGATCGGCATTCCAGACTGTGTGTTGGGGAAGGCGGGACGATTGACCGAGGACGAGTTCGAGATCGTCAAACGTCACCCCGAGATCGGCGTGCGGATCGTCCAGACGATGCCTCAATTGGCCGACCTGATGCCTGGCATTCTGCATCATCACGAGAGCTACGACGGGACCGGCTATCCACACGGCCTGGCGGGCGAAGCGATCCCCTTGATGGGCCGCATTCTGTCGGTCGTCGATGCCTACGATGCCATGACCAGCGATCGCCCCTATCGGAAGGGTATGCCGCGCGAGCAGGCGGTCGAAATCCTAATCAGCCGCGCGGGAATTCAATGGGACGCGGAGTTGATCCAAGCCTTTCTGACGATCCCCGCTGCGGCTCTGATTCTCGAAGCGGTCGATGGCGATCACGGCTGGAGTGCGGAAGAACACTGGCTACGCGGCGGTGCCGAAAGCATGTTCACACGTAATCTCTCGACGACGGTGGCCAATGAAATCCTCGATGATGCGCTGCCGCTCCTAGTACTCACTTCAACCACCAACCTCGGCGGCAACGCGGTCTGAGGAAGCTCAGTACGAACCGGGAATTGAGTCCAACCATGACGTTTCCGACAAAAGTCGAAACGAGGCGAGCCGGGTGCCGTGAGGCCCCGGGTTCTCAGCCAGATTCCAGAACCCGGGGCCTCACGGC
>JAYVOX010000225.1:0-2183 GCA_043757695.1 Schlesneria sp. | reverse complement strand
CTCGCGCGGCTACGAATGAGGGTTTTGAAGCGAGCCGTGTGCCGTAAGGCCACGGGTTTCTGACTACGAAAAAGAACCCGCAGCCTTACGGCGTGCGGCTCGCCAAGGCCTCACTCGTGACCGCGCGAAGTATAAAGTCGCCCTCACGCGGAGCGATGAGGGCGACTTTACCCCAGCCGGCCGAACTGGCGATCCAGTTCCATGCGGCTGAGTGACAGGGCGGTCGGGCGTCCGTGAGGGCAATGGTGAGCGTCGTGAATGAGGTGTCGTTGCACGAGCAAACTGTCAATTTCTTCTTGGCTCAAACGTTGCCCCGCTTTGACCGCTGCCTTGCAGGACATCATGTGTAATAGCTCGTCGAGGATGTCTCGTCGGGCCGAAGTTTGTACTCCGTTCGTCCCCGCTCCGTCGAGCGTCTCAATCAACGCACGAACCAGCTCTTGCAGATCAACACGCCGCAGCATCGCCGGGTAACGTGAGACCAGCAGCGTCCCGTTGCCGAAGTCCTCGACACCGAGTCCCACTTTGCTGAGCGACTCGGTCTGTTCGAGTAGCAGTGACGCTTCTTTCGCCGTGACTTCGACCGGAAGCGGAACGAGCAACCGCTGAGACTCGACCGCACCCGCGAGGACTCGCTCGCGCAGGTACTCGTACATGATCCGCTCATGCAGCGCGTGCTGGTCGATGACGGTGATCCCTTCCGGCGTTTCGACCACGAGGTAGCAGTCGTGAATTTGCATCGCACGAAAACTCGGAGCGAAGCCGCCGGAGGAAGTGGGCTGCTCGGTGGAACGTAGAGCATGGTCAGCACCAGCGCCTTGAATTTCGTCCGCTGGTTCACCGAGCGAAGGAGTGCCGTTTTCTGAAGGCTGTTCGATGGCAGTAGGAGACTCATCGGAACGATCAGGGTCTAGTCGATGATGTTCGCCAGACTGTTCGGATGAAGTCCCATTGAAAGCCGTGCCACCGGAACGAGGGATGAGGGGGGAGTTGTCTATTGATGACGCATTCGCAGCAGTAGGCAGATTGGGGGAACCGCTCCACGCGGAAGTCGCTCCGCCACCGAGGCGGTTCGTCATGAAGTTCGCGAAGTCGTTAGTCAGTTCGCGCTGGCGTTCCAGCGGGCGAGCGACCGGTGGCGCGAAGCCCGACAGCAAGCCGCCCCCATTGGCACTGGCTCCGGCCGGAACGCGCAGTTGGCTTTGCAGGTCGAGTCCCAGAAACGTCGTGCGAATCATCGACAAGAGCTGTCGGAACAACTGCTGACCGTCTTGAAAGCGGACCTCGATTTTCGTCGGGTGGACGTTCACATCAACGCGATCCGGCGGGAGTTCAATGAACAGAAAGGCGACCGGTTGGCGACCCACCATCAGCAGGCCGCGATAGGCTTCAGTCAGCGCGTATTGCAGCGAGCGGTCTTGAATCCAGCGGCCGTTCAAGAACAGATACTGATGTTTGCGTGAAGACTTCGAGTTGTTCGGATGCCCGACGTAGCCCCACATCCGCACGCCGCTGTGATTCGATTCGACCGGGATCAATCCGTCGGTCAGATCGCTGCCGAAGAAGAGCTTCAAGCGGTCGAGCGGCTTGTCGCACGCGGGAAGTTCATAGACCGGCTTCTCGTTATGTCGCAGCACCATGTGAAGCCGCGGGTTCGCCAAGGCGACACGCGCGAACTGCTCGCTGATGTGGCTGAACTCCGTGGAAACCGTCTTCAAAAACTTGCGTCGCACTGGCGTGTTCTCGAAGAGATTGCGAATCTCAATTTGCGTCCCCAGCGGACAACCGCACCCACGCGGAGGAGAGACCTTTCCAAGGTCCACGACCAGTTCCATGCCGTGCGGTTGGTCGGCGGGACGAGTCCGAATCCGCAACCGCGAAACTTCCGCCACCGACGCGAGTGCCTCACCACGAAAGCCCATCGTCTGCACATCGAAGAGATCGTCGGCACTCCGAATCTTGCTGGTCGCGTGCGAGGTAATCGCGAGCAACAGATCGTCGGGATGAATCCCTTCGCCGTCATCGACGATCCGCAGGAGTTCGCTGCCACCCGCCACGACATCGACCTCGATCCGCGTCGCAAGTGCGTCGAGGCTGTTTTCGAGCAACTCCTTCACGACGCTGGCCGGTCGTTCGATGACCTCCCCCGCCGCAATCTTGTTCACGACACTGGCCGACAACTG
>JAYVOX010000224.1:0-2183 GCA_043757695.1 Schlesneria sp. | reverse complement strand
GACGCATCGCCGAGCAGGCTCATGCCGACGGAGCGTTCCTCGATCTGGAGAAGCATTCGTGGGCGTGGACGCCGATGATCGTGCCGCTGATGAAGGTCGATCTGTTTGAGCTGGCGAACAATCACTGCTGGCCGACCGACTTCGCGTTCAGCTCGTGGACGCTGGATGCCGCTCCGAAATACATGGACCTCGAACTGACCGACAAGGGGTTCACCGAATGGGGTTGGATCGAGTTCGGCCTCAAGAGTTATTACGCCTATCTCAACTGCGGCTTCCGGATGATGCCGTCGGCCGGGACGGGCAGCGGCGTTCATCCAGTGCCTCTGGGCTTCAGTCGTGTCTACGTCCACGTGCCGGGTGAGTTCACCTTCGCCAAGTGGCGCGAGGGCCTGCTCGCCGGACGCAGCTTCGTGACGACGGGGCCGCTGCTGAAGTTGCAATTCAACGGCGAAGAGGCCGGTCACACGTTCCGTTCTGAAGCCGCTTCCCAAACGATCCGTATCACGGGGACTGTCGCCTCACTCGCGCAGATGGATCGCGTGGAAGTCCTCATCAACGGTGATGTCGCCCGCACGCTTCGGCCGACTTCCCAGAAGCAGCCCAACGGCAGCTACGCGATCACGCTCGATGAGTCCCTTCCGATCGAAGGCTCGGGCTGGCTGGCCGTCCGCTGCTTCGAGGCTCACCCGACGAAACGCATCCGCTTCGCCCACACCGCGCCGATCTTCGTCGATGTCCCGAACAAGCCGCTCGCTCCGAAGAAGGTGGAGGTGGAACACTTCATCGAGCGGATCGAACGAGAACTCAAACGCCACGAAGGGGTCCTCGCCAACGAATCGGTTGAGGAGTATCGCGAAGCCCTCGCCATCTACCGCGAGTTGCTCGGCCGTGCGAAGTGAAACACTCGACAACAGCCCGTTTTGTCCCCTCGCCCCGGCTTTGCGGGGAGAGGGTGAGGGTGAGGGGTCTTCGCTCTCAGATTCTTTTGGCCGATCTTCATCCGCCCCATAGATGCTGAGAGCAACGGTGACGCCGAGTTCGCCCGCCAACCGCAATAGCTCGGGTGGGAGCTCGTGTGTTTGACAGATCGTGTCGGCCCGCCAGAACAGGCCGATATTCAGGGTCATGTTCTCGACGCCGGGAAATGTCGCCAAGCGTTCCAATTCAAAGCGATCTTTTGTGAGGAAGTCGATGCAATCGTGAATCTGTTGTTTCAAGCCGTTCTCATCGTAGTCCGAGATTCCGAAGTAAAAGCCCGACCTGTCGTACATGGGCTTGATCGGGTGATTGGTCGGTGTTCCACGGTGGTAGACATCATCCGTGTACACCTGCCACGGCGATGTGGCCCAAAAGGTATCCACATCGAAGTCCAATCCTGACACACGGAACATGCAGCCCGGCATGGCATAAAACCTTTTACAAAGCCGACTGAGCCGCCAATTGCTTGCGAGCCTTGGATTGCAGGATCGAGACGAAGTCGATTACTCGAACATAGGCCGCGTACATCGATTGCTCATCGGGCGAGAGCAGGCCTTCATTGCACTTATCGGCGAGTTCGTCGAGCCGTGCTTGCGTGGTGGGTGATGCCCGCAAGGCGACCAGCATCCGAGCCGCGTCCGGCGTCAGGCAGCGACTGACAGGATCGAGAATCTCGTCGAACACTTCGGCTTCCAAGGCGGTACTCATGGCAACACTCCGATCAAGGGTTCAAGCCGTCGCGAGTGACATCTATACCTCGCGCGGTCATGAGTGAGGCTTTTACTGTAGCTCCGTCGCTCCGCTGGCGGAGAGTCTTGTCGGCGGAGCGACAAGACTACAGTCGGTTTCGATCACATCTCGAAAGCCTCACTCTGGGCTGCGCGAGGTATATCAAACTCAGCCCGTTCCCAGTCCACGGTCATACGCTTCGAGGTCGCGCATGTAGACGGCGAGGGTGGACTGCAAGGTTTCGCGGCCGATCTGCCAGCGGGGCGTTTCGTCCGTGTAGCGATGGCAGTGTTCGACTAGCAGGCGGTGCAGGAACTTGAACAGGTGTCGTGGGACGCGGAGTCGAGCCAGTGTGCTGACGAGTTCGGGTTCCGAGATCGCGTCCTCGAACCAACCCTTCAACTTCGCGGGGACCGCTGACTTCGACTGGCTCGTGCCGCTAGCGGTGGTCTCGGTCGTGGACTCGCTCGATGCGG
>JAYVOX010000223.1:0-2185 GCA_043757695.1 Schlesneria sp. | reverse complement strand
GCGTAAGCGAGGGCGTCGTCACGGTTCGCCCTCGCTTACGCTTCGGGTTGGTGTGCGGCAGTCCGTTTCCTTCATGGGGAGACCATGAATAATCCGGGCTACCAGTGGTCGCTGCCAACTTGACAGGCGGCGATGGCTGATGGATCACGAGTCGTGAGGCAACTTCTTCAAGCATGGCTTTGACTTGCGAGTGCCGCTGGCCCGGCGGTGCTTCTCGGCACGCGGGTTGCCTTTCCGCTGAGTCTGGCGCGGAAGCTGCCAATTCTTCCGCTCGCTCGTCCTTGATCCACGCCTGCCGGAGTCCACCGTGTCCGATCCGCAAGAGTTCACGTTCCAGACCGAGATCAAGCAACTGCTTCATATTCTGTCGCACTCGCTCTATCAAAATCGCGAGATCGCGCTGCGCGAGTTGATCTCGAACGCCTCCGATGCCCTCAACAAGATGCGGCACGTTCAGTTGTCCGAAGCACAGTACCGCGACGACGCGCCGCTGGTGATCTCGCTGGAACCGGACAAGGACGCCAGCGCCCTGACGATCCGGGACAATGGCATCGGGTTGACTCACGATGAGTTGGTGAAGAACCTCGGCACGATCGCTCACAGCGGATCGAAGGAGTTCCTGCGGAGTCTGGCTTCGTCGCAGGTTGGCGATGAGGCGAAGGCGGACCTGTCGTTGATCGGGCAGTTCGGTGTCGGGTTCTACTCGGCGTTCATGCTCGCGGAGAAAGTCGTCGTCGTCACGCGGAGCTACAAGGAGCAGACCGGTTGGCGCTGGGAGTCTGACGGCTCGGGCCGCTTCACGATTACAGCCGTTGAGGGCGACGTGCCGCGCGGGGCGCAGATCATTCTGCACCTCAAACCCGAGATGGAAGAGTTCACCGAGCCGACGCGGCTCGAGTATGTCGTTCACAAGTATTCGACGTTCGTTCCGCACCCGATCAAGCTGGCCGAAAAGGTACTCAACGAACAGAAGCCGATCTGGGTCGAACCCAAGAACCAGGTGACGGCCGAGCAGCACGAAGGCTTCTATCAATGGCTGGCTCACGGCACCGACCAAAAGCCGCTGTGGCATCTGCATCTGTCCAGCGATTCGCCGATTCAGTTCAATTCAATCCTGTACTGCCCGCCGGAAAACTTCGAGCTGCACGGGTTTGGCTCCGTCCAGCACGGAATCAATCTCTGCGCGAAGCGTATTCTCGTGCAGGACGACTGTCGTGAACTGCTCCCCGAGTACCTGCGGTTCCTGTACGGGGTCGTCGATTCGGCCGACCTGCCGCTCAATGTCTCTCGCGAAACGTTGCAGGATCACAAACTGATCCCGAAGCTGAAGCGAGTCCTCACGAAAAAGGTGCTCGATCATCTGGTGAGCCTCTCCGAAGAGCAGCCCGAGACCTATGCGACGTTCATTCAACAGTTCTCGCCGATCCTGCGCACCGGCATCGCCGTGGACTTCGAGAACCGCGACAAGATCGCGAAGCTGCTGCGATTCCACTCGACAAAGTCCTACAGCGAGACGCCGCTGATGGCGGTGCTCGACGATGCCAAGCCACCGCGTCCGACGGTGTCGTTTGACGATTACATCAAACGCGTCCCCGAGGGACAGAAGCAGATCTACTACCTTAGCGGACAGAGTCTCGATGCGATGGCGAAGCATCCGCATCTGGAGGCCTTCACGAAGCGCAACCTGGAAGTGCTGTTCCTCGAAGACCCGATCGACGAGTACGCACTGATTCAATTGCGCATGTACGACGGCAAGGAATTGATGTCGATCGACGCGGCCGACGTGAAATTTCCCGAGTCAACCGACCCCGCTGAGGCCGATGAGCCGAAGACGTTGCCGCAGAATCTTGATCGCGTGATCGAACTCGTTCGCGACGCGCTCGGCAAGCATGTGGCGGACGTTCGCGAATCGACGCGGCTCACCGACAGCCCCTGCTGTCTGGTCAATCCCCGCAGCCACATGAGCAGCCGCCTGCAACAGGTCGTCGGTCAGACGGTCAAGGATTTCGGACAGACCAAGCGGCTGATGGAGCTCAACCCGCACGCACCGCTCATCGGCCGTCTGTGTGAGCTGGCGGCGAACGAGGACAACGACGAGTTCATTCGCGACTGCGGCCGACAACTGCTGGCGAACTCACTCATCCTCGACGGCCTCATCCCCGACTTCGACGACACCACGGCGAGG
>JAYVOX010000222.1:0-7995 GCA_043757695.1 Schlesneria sp. | reverse complement strand
ACTATATCGGCCGACCGCAACCGTTGCCAACCGCGTTCCGCGCCCCACTCGCAGACCAACACTTCATGCCGATGCATCCGGTTTCAATGACACACGCGGTAATGAAGACTTTCCAAGACGCAAAGCTAGCAAACAATGAGCCTGCTGCGGCCTCTCGACCGGTGAGCGACTTCGATCTCGTCTCAGGCCAATTGATCGAACGTGACTCCGAGCAACTCGAAAGATTACTCATCACGAACTGCGAACTTCCCGGCAAGTGCGTCGCGTTCGATGTCGAGCAGCTTGTTGAGTCGCCGCAGATGCCGCTCTTCGTTCGTGAACTGAGCGTTCACGAACGCGCGGACCAGTTCGACGGCAACCTCATCGCCGATAATGCGTGCTCCGAGACAGAGGACGTTCATGTCGTCGTGCTCGACCCCCTGATGAGCCGAATAGATGTCGTGGCAGACTCCCGCCCGGATACCCGGAATCTTGTTCGCCGCCACGCTGATCCCGACACCGCTCCCGCACAACAGGATGCCACGCTCCGCCTTCCCGGCGAGAATCGTCTCCCCAACTTTGCGAGCGAAGTCAGGGTAATCGACCGAACAATTCGAGTCGGTCCCACAATCCACAACCTCATGCCCCGCCGCCTGCACGACAGATGCAATCCGCTGCTTGAGCGGAAACCCACCATGATCACAACCGAGGGCGATACGCATTGCTCAAAGTTCCGGTTCTTGTCGTGCGCCGTGCCAGACACTCATGATTTCGACGCGCAACTCGGCTTCAAAGACCTGATAGAAAATGCGGTAGTTGCCAAACATGGTTTGGCGAATATCGCCAGTCAATCGGCATCGATATCGCGGCCCCATTCTAGGGACGCCGCGAAGCAGCTCTGCTTGCGCACGAACCCCACGAATCAACTTCGCTGCGGCTGTCGGATTATCGACGGCGATGTAGTCATAGATCGCTTCGAGGTCGCTCAGCGATCGTTCGAGCCACGCTACTTCGTAATCCATGATTCCATCCGCCGACTTGCTTCCTCGTGCGTGACGACGCGTCCGGCGGCCGAGTCCGACTGAGCCTCCGTCAGTGCCGCGAGAATCTGCAATTCCTCAAGAGCCTCCGCGAGTGTCACATCGTCGGCAAGCTCACTCGCGAACTCGATCAGCAAGTCTTTCGTCGTAATTCGTGTCGCGGTTGTCATGGCATAGCTCCTTTGGTCGCGATTATGGCAAGTCGCTCTTGCCCATCAAGTACTTGTCGCATTCTCTGGCGGCGGCGCGGCCTTCGTTGATGGCCCAGACGATGAGGCTTTGGCCTCGGCGGCAGTCGCCGGCAGAGAAGACTCCGGGGACGTTCGTGTTGAAGGTGCCGTGAGTCGCCTCGTAGTTCGACCGCGCGTCGAGCTTTACTCCGAGTTGTTCGGCCACCGGCGATTCGGGGCCGAGGAAACCGAGGGCGAGGAAGACGAGATCGGCCGGAATTTCTTTCTCGGTGCCGGGGATGACCTTGAACGGCGGAGCAGGCTCGGCCTTGGCGATCTTGAGGGCGCGGACTTCGCCCTTGTCATTGCCGAGGAACTCCACGGTGGTCGTGCTGAATAGGCGCGGGTCTTCACCGAAGACGGCAGCGACCTCGGCATGTCCGTAATCGACGCGGAAGATGCGAGGCCATTGAGGCCACGGGTTGTTGGCCGCTCGCTCGTTCGGCGAAATCGGGACGATCTCCAGATTGATGAGGCCCTTGCAGCCGTGACGCATCGACGTGCCGATGCAGTCGTTGCCGGTGTCGCCGCCGCCGATGACGACGATGTGCTTGTCCCTCGCATTGATGTACTTGCCGTCGGACAACTGCGAATCGAGCAAACTCTTGGTGTTCCCGTGCAGGAACTCCATCGCCATGTGAATCCCCTTGAGTTGCCGTCCGGGGATCGGCAGATCGCGCGGCTTCGTCGCACCGGTGCAGAGCACGATTGAGTCAAACTGTTCGCGCAGGTCCATCGGGCTGATGTCGCGTCCGATTTCGGTGCTGGTTCGGAAGATGACGCCCTCGGTCGCGAGCAGGTCCACGCGGCGCTGGACGAGATGCTTTTCGAGCTTCATGTTGGGGATGCCGTACATCAGCAACCCACCCACGCGGTCGGCCCGCTCGAAGACGGTGACTTCATGGCCGACGCTGTTGAGCTGCGCCGCCGCCGCCAGCCCGGCGGGACCGCTGCCCACGATGGCGATTCGCTTTTTGGTCCGGTTCTTCGGAGGATTGGGCAACACCCAACCCTGCTCGAAACCGTGATCGATGATCGAGCATTCGATGTTCTTGATCGTGACGGCGGGACTGGTGATGCCTAGCACGCACGAGCCTTCACACGGCGCGGGGCAGACCCGACCGGTGAACTCGGGAAAGTTATTCGTCTTGTGGAGCCGATCCAGCGCCTCGCGCCAGTGGCCGCGATAGACGAGATCGTTCCACTCGGGAATCAGGTTGTTGACCGGGCATCCCGCCGCCATGCCCGCCATCAGCGAGCCGGTGTGACAGAACGGCACCCCGCAATCCATGCACCGCGCCCCCTGAGTCTTCAACTCCTTCTCGGGCAGGTGCTCGTGAAACTCGTTCCAATCGAGAATGCGCAGTGTGGCATCCCGCTCGTTAGGAACCTGACGCTGAAACTCTTTGAAACCGGTTGGCTTACCCATTGCTCGCGACCAATCTTGAAAACTCAGCCACCACGGAAAACACGGAATGGCACGGAAAGAAAGAAGGAAAATAAATTCAATAAAGATAACTCAAAACTAGCACTCGTCATCGAAGTCGAAGGAGGCTACGGGATTCAAGTCCGACGGTATTTCTGACATCCCTCTTCCTTCCGTGTTTTTCCGTGACTTCCGTGGTTCCATTCCTACGCCTTGACCAACTCCTTCTTCTGTTCGGCTAGGGCACGCTTGTAGTCGATGGGCATGACTTTCTTGAACTTGCTCAGGCTGGTGGTCCAGTTGTCGAGGAGGGTTTTGGCGACTGTGGACTTGGTGTGGGTGTGATGTTTCGTGAGGAGGTCTTTCAGGATTGCGATGTCGCTGGAGTCGGTGACGGCTTCGAGTTCGACCATTTCGAGGTTGCAGTTGCCGAGCAGGGCGTCGTGGTTGTCGTAGATGTAGGCTGATCCGCCCGACATGCCGGCCGCGAAGTTGCGGCCGGTGGGGCCGAGGATCACGGCGCAGCCGCCCGTCATGTATTCGAGGCCGTGGTCGCCGACACCTTCCACGACGCAGGAAGCACCCGAGTTTCTGACGCAGAAGCGTTCGGCGGCTCGCCCACGGAAGAAGGCTTCTCCCTCAGTGGCTCCGTACAGCGCGACGTTGCCGATCAGGATGTTGTCTTCAGCGGCGAAGGTTGAGGCGGTCGGCGGGTAGACGATGATCCGTCCGCCCGACAGGCCCTTGCCGACGTAGTCGTTGGCGTCCCCTTCGACTTCGATCGTGATCCCCGGTGCGAGCCACGCGCCAAGGCTCTGTCCCGCCGAACCCTTGCAGCGGATGTGGATCGTGCCGTCGGGCAGGCCGTGTTCGCCCCACTTCTTGCTGACCTCGTGGCTGAGGATCGTCCCCAAGGCGCGGTCGATGTTTTGCACTTCAATGTTCAGCGTGACGGGCTTCTGGTTTTGAATCGCCTCTTGGGCCTCGCGGATCAGTTCGTTGTCGAGCTGGTACTCGATGCCGTGTTCCTGAGCCTTCGTGCAGTACGTCCCCACGTCGGCGTGAGGCTTCGTGGCGGGAGTCAGAATCTTCGACAGGTCGAGATGCTTCAGCTTCCAGTGCGTGATCGAACTGTCGTACTCCAACACTTCGCTGTGTCCGACCATCTCATTGATCGTGCGGAAGCCGAGCGATGCCATGATCTCGCGCGTCTCTTCGGCCACCATGAAGAGGTAGTTGATGACGTGTTCCGGCTTGCCGGTGAACATCTTTCGCAGCGCGGGGTCTTGCGTGGCGATGCCGACCGGACACGTGTTGAGATGACACTTCCGCATCATGATGCAACCGAGCGTGATGAGCGGCGCGGTGGCAAACCCGAACTCTTCGGCTCCCAGCAGACAGGCGATCACCACGTCGCGGCCCGTTTTGAGTTGCCCGTCGGTTTCGAGGCGGACTCGACTGCGCAGGTCGTTCAGGACGAGAGTCTGATGAGTCTCCGCGATCCCCAATTCCCACGGCATCCCGGCGTGCTTGATGCTCGTCAGCGGTGAGGCTCCGGTTCCGCCCGAGTCTCCCGAGATGAGGATCTTGTCGGCGTGACCCTTCGCCACACCGGCCGCGACCGTACCGACTCCGACCTCGGAGACCAGCTTCACACTCACGCGAGCAGACGGGTTCGAGTTCTTCAGGTCGAAGATCAGTTGCGACAGGTCTTCGATGGAATAGATGTCGTGATGCGGCGGCGGGCTGATGAGGCCCACGCCGGGAGTCGAATGCCGCGTCGCGGCGATGATCTTGTCGACCTTGTGGCCGGGCAGTTCGCCACCTTCGCCGGGCTTGGCTCCCTGCGAGATCTTGATCTGCAATTCATCGGCATTCGTGAGATACCAACTCGTCACGCCGAAGCGGCCCGACGCGACCTGCTTGATGGCGGAACGCTTTGAGTCGCCGTTCGATTCGGGCTTGAAGCGTTTGTAGTCCTCGCCCCCTTCGCCGGTGTTGCTCTTGCCGCCGATGCGGTTCATGGCGATGGCGAGAGTCTCGTGAGCCTCGGCCGAGATCGAACCGTAGCTCATCGCTCCGGTACAGAATCGTTTGAGAATCGACTCGACCGAATCGACCTCGTCGAGCTGCACGGGCGTCAGTCCGGTCTTGAACTTCAGCATCCCGCGCAGGTGGCACTCGCGCACGGTCTGTTCATTGACGATCTTGGCGAAGTCGCGGTACGCCTGCTTGTCTCCCTGCCGCGCGGCCTTTTGAATGTTGGCGATGTTGTGCGGATTCCAGGCGTGCTTCTCGCCGTTGGACCGCCACGCGAAGAGGCCCATGTTGGGCAGGACCGGGAACGCATGACCGTCTCGCGTCGGGTAGCCCAACTCGTGACGACGGATCGCTTCTTCACCGAGAATCTCAAACCCGATGCCGCTGATGCGGCTGGCCGTACCACGGAAGCACTTGTTGATGATCTCGTCGCTGAGCCCGACGGCCTCGAAGATTTGAGCTCCCTTGTAGCTTTGCAGCGTCGAGATCCCCATCTTGGCCATGACCTTGAGGATGCCCTGCTTGGTGGCCTTGCGGTACGCGGCCGTGATCTGCTCGTGAGTCCAATCGCCGCCGAGTTCCCCGTCGTCCTTGAGTTGCCACAGCGATTCAAACGCCATGTACGGGTTGATCGCATCCGCACCGTAGCCGCTGAGCAGGCAGAAGTGATGAACTTCGCGGGCCTCGCCCGTTTCGACGACGATGCCGATGCGCGTCCTCTCTCCGTTGCGAACGAGATGATGATGCACGGCTCCCGTCGCGAGGAGCGTGCTGACCGGCAGACGGCTTGCGCTGGCGAGGCGGTCCGACAAGATGACCAGACTGTAGCCTGACTCGATCGCCTGACGAGCCTCACCGCAGATGCGGTCGAGCGCCCACTTCAACCCCGCCGCGCCCTGCGTCTTCGGGTACGTGATGTCGATCGTCTTGGCTCTCCAGCCGCGATAGTCGAGATGCTTGATCGTGGCCAACTCTTCGTTGGTCAGAACCGGATGCGGCACGACGAGCCGATGGCACTGCGCCTCGGTCGAGTCGAGCAGGTTGCCCTCGGGGCCGATGTAGCACTCCAGCGACATGATGACTTCTTCGCGCGTGCTGTCGATCGCGGGGTTGGTCACCTGGGCAAAGAGCTGCTTGAAGTAGTCGTACAAAAGGCGAGGTTGATCGCTCAGACAGGCCAGCGCCGTGTCGTCGCCCATCGAACCGATCGGGTCTTTCTTCGTCGTGATCATCGGGACGAGCATGAATTGCAGCGTCTCGGTCGTGTAACCGAACGACTGCATGTGCTGGAGCAGTTCGTCGCCCACCATGCGTTCGGGCGCACCGACGGCGGGAAGCTCGCTCAAGAGCAACCGCTGGTTCTGCAACCATTGCTTGTAGGGCCGACGATTAGAGAAGTCCTTCTTCAGTTCCTCGTCGGGGATCATGCGACCCTGTTTGAAATCGACGAGGAACATCTTGCCCGGTTGCAGGCGGCCCTTCAGTTTCACATTGGCCGGGTCAATGTCGAGCACGCCGACTTCGCTCGCCATGATGACGCGATCGTCGTGTGTCACGTAGTAGCGGCTGGGGCGGAGGCCGTTCCGGTCGAGCGTTGCTCCAATGACATCACCGTCGGTGAACGAGATCGACGCGGGGCCGTCCCACGGCTCTTGCAGGGCCGAGTGGTATTCGTAGAAGGCCCGCTTGTCCTCGGGCATCGACTCGTGGTTCTGCCACGCTTCGGGGACCATCATCATCACCGCCTCGGGCAGGCTGCGACCGGCTGCGACGAGCAACTCGAGCGCATTGTCGAAATTGCCCGAGTCCGAACAAAACGGCTCAACGATCGGGAACAACTTCTGAAGGTCGTTGCCGAACAGTTCGCTCTTCATCATTCCCTGCCGCGCGAACATCCAGTTGCCGTTGCCGCGCACGGTGTTGATCTCACCGTTGTGAGCGATGTACCGCTGAGGATGAGCACGATCCCAACTCGGAAAGGTATTCGTCGAGAAGCGGCTGTGAACCATCGCCAGATGTGATGTGTAATCCGGGTCTTGCAGATCATTGAAGAACGCTTGAACCTGCTCGGACGTGAGCATTCCCTTGTAAATCAGGATCTTCGACGAGAGGGAGCAGGCGTAAAACTGCAATGCCTGCGACAACTTCCCCTCGCGGATGGCATGACTGGCCCGCTTGCGAATCACGAACAGTTGGCGTTCAAACTCGTCTCGCGAGAGACCCGGCTTGGCCGCGACGAAGAGATGCTCGAACGTGGGACTGGCGGCTCGCGCAGAGGGACCGATGTCGGCTCCATCGGGATCGGTGGGGACGTGCCGCCATCCGAGCAGCGTCTGCCCCTGCTCGACGATCAACTTGCCGACACTCTCCTTGGCGATCCTCCTCTGTTCGGGATCGGTCGGCAGGAAGACGAGTCCCACGCCGTACTGCCCCGGTGCAGGGAGCATGATGTTCAAATCACGCTGCACGACCTTGGTGAGGAAGTCATGCGGGATGGCCGTCAAAATTCCGGCCCCGTCACCCGTGTTGGTCTCGCACCCGCAGGCTCCTCGATGCGCCATGTGCTTCAGCATCCGGAGTGCATCATCGACGATCTGCCGCGACTTCTGCCCCTTGATGTGCGCGACAAACCCGACGCCACACGAGTCATGCTCATTGGCGGGGTCATAAAGTCCCTGAGCCTTCGGCGTCCCGTCGGAGTGAAACAGTTCAGGATTGCGTGTGAAGAGGGGTGTGATGGCGTTGGAGCTGGTCATGTCGATTGTCTCTTTGGACAGCGGCGGCTTGGTGCGGTTGGTGATCGTCGCTTGTTTTGATTGTTGTGGCGGTCGTGGCGGAAATTCATGGGACGGACGGGAAAGACGCGACAAGGACGTTGTGCTTTCGTCCCATCACTCACATTCATCCCCGATGTCCCATTCGGTTTTGAAGGGACCACATCCCGCCCAACACCATTCACCGAGGCCCAGCCGGTTGCAGTTTGGCATCCGTGGCCGAGGTGGCGGAACCGACCGCGTCGTGCGATTGGCCGGGACCGGAGAACGTCTCCGGGTCTTGTTGCAGCAGTTCGAGAAAGCGACTGATTGCCGTGGTAAACGGCTTTGTCCGCTTATGAATGATGGCGAGTCGTCGGAACCACGTGACGTTGTCGAGCGGGATGGCCACCAGCGAACCGAGTTCCGCCTCGCGACGAACAGTGGGGACGGGAAGGAGTGCGATCCCCGAACCGACTTCGACCGCCCGTTTGATGTTTTCAATGTTGTCGAAGGCATGAACCACG
>JAYVOX010000221.1:0-8022 GCA_043757695.1 Schlesneria sp. | reverse complement strand
TCATGGGCGTGGCTCCGCCGGTGATGAAGATTTCGGCGCTGGTGCTCAACATTCCCGTCGCGATCATCGGAACGATCCGGTTTGCGCGGGCTGGGTGTCTGCCGTGGAGATTGCTCTGGCCGTTTGCGGTGGCTTCTGTGCCAGCGGCCTATGTTGGTGGAATGCTCACGCTACCCAGTCTGCTGTTCAAGCAAGCAATCGGACTGATGCTATTCCTCGCCGCCGCGAAGCTGATTATCCAGCCAGTGACGGACGAGTCGGAAACGACGTCACCACCGCCGCTGTATCTGTCGCTTCCCGTGGGCGCGGGGATCGGACTACTGGCGGGACTGACCGGCACGGGAGGCGGTGTGCTGCTCACGCCGATTCTGCTCTTCATGCGCTGGGCGAAGACGCGCGAAGCGGCGGGAGTGTCTGTCGCGTTCATCCTGCTGAATTCGATCTCGGGCCTGATCGGACAACGAGCGTCGTACTCGGCACTCCCATCCACGATCTGGATCTGGATGGGAGCCGTCGTGGTCGGCGGTCTGGTCGGTACACAACTCGGCACGCGATATTTGGCCGTTCCCGCCATGAGACGCCTGCTCGGCGTGGTTCTTGTCATCGCGGCCGCAAAGCTCGTCTTGGGGTGAGCGAAGAATCCAGGCGGTACTTGCTTTAGTAAGTGCCCCGCAGTGTTGGCGAGTGATTCCATCGGTGACGCTGCGGGCTACCAAAATAAGTGCCTTTCGAGAAGAAGTCACCAGTCGATGGTTGCCGCTTGAACCCCTCCCGGCGACTTCTTGGCAGCAGCGACTGCCGCGAAGTGGGCCTCTTTCTGCCCGGTGGTTCCCGATGCCGAGAAGATTCGACAATTTACACAGCGTGAGTTGTCTAAAAGAGGTTGCTCGATAGAATCCCGCACCAGTTTGATTCTGTGAGGTCTGGCCGAGGTGGCGACCATGAAAGCGTCTGTGGAACAAAGTGATGACCAGTTTCTGCAGCAGCTTCATCAAGCGGGTGGAGGCACGGTTCAGGAATTGTGTGAAGCGGCGGGAGTGACGGCCACGGCGGTTCGTCAGCGGCTGAGTCGGCTCCAGCACTTGGGGCTGATCGAGCGGCAGACGGTTCGGGCGGGACGAGGTCGGCCGCATCATGCGTATCGTGTGACGGATGCCGGGCAGCAGCAATTGGGTGACAACTACACGGAACTCGCCCTGCTGTTGTGGGACGAGTTGCACGGCATTGAAGAAACAGCCGTCCGGGAGCGGGTGACCAATCGAATTCGCGAGGCACTCGTTCAGCGATATGGCTCATCCGTGCGAGGGACTTCGCTGGTCGAGCGGTTTGGGGAACTCAAGGCGAGCCTTGTGGGGCACGGGTTTCGGGTGGAGGTCGATGCTCACGGGCAACTCCCCGTGCTGCGCGAAACCAACTGCCCGTATCATGAGTTGGCTCAGCGAGATTCTTCGATTTGCGAGTTGGAACAACAGGTGTTTGAACAGGTGCTGGGAACGCCGCTCAAGTTGGCGTCGTGTTGTCGGGACGGACATTCCTGTTGCGAGTTTCACCCGGCATGAAATGCAGGGAAAAGAGAAAACAAACCCCTCACCCTAGCCCTCTCCCCGCAAGGCCGGGGCGAGGGGACAAGAGTCGGATGAATCGAGTCGAGGATGCTGGTAAAGTCTGGTTCCGGTCGCGTTGACGCGAAAAACCACACGAACACAAGACGGATGAAATGAACATGACAACTCCCTGGATCGAAGGCCGATTTGAAGAAAACGTCATCACCACATCGCTCGAACAGGCGATGAACTGGGCTAGGCAGTCGAGCATCTGGCCGATGACGTTTGGACTGGCGTGCTGTGCGATTGAGATGATGGCCGCCGGTGCGAGCCGCTTCGACATGGACCGTTTTGGCGCGGGGGCCTTCCGCGCGACGCCGCGTCAAGCCGACCTGATGATCGTGGCGGGAACCGTCACCTACAAGATGGCCAGCCGCGTGCGACGTCTCTGGGAACAGATGCCCGATCCGAAGTACGTCATCGCGATGGGAGCCTGCACCGTCGGCGGTGGCCCGTACTTCAAGCATGGCTATCACGTCGTGAAGGGCGTCGATTTGGTGGTGCCAGTGGACGTGTACGTGCCTGGTTGCCCTCCTCGACCCGAGGCGCTGCTCGAAGGGTTGATGAGAATTCAAGACAAGATCAAGGCCAAGAAAATCACACGCGGTTTGGAAGTGATGCCGATCCCGCATCACACCGGCCGAGTTGGCCTGCCGGTCACACAGTCGCTGGCCGAGTTGGCTTGAGGTTGATTTGTAGGATGGGCACTCCTGCCCGTCCGGTTTTGATAGTAGTGAACCACGAAAGAAGAGGGACGGGCAAGAGTGCCCATCCTACAGAGAGTGCGAATGTCCAGCTTGTTGAAGATCACCGATCTGCACGTGTCCGTCGATGAGAAGCCGATTCTCAAGGGCGTCAGTCTCGACATCCGACAGGGCGAGATTCATGCCCTGATGGGCCCGAATGGGTCGGGCAAGAGTACGCTCGCCTACACGTTGGTCGGGCACCCGAAGTACGAAGTGACCAGCGGCACCATCGAAATTGATGGCACGTCAATCAACGAACTTGATCCGTGCGAACGGGCTCGGCTGGGGCTGTTCCTCGCGTTCCAATATCCGGTCACGATCCCCGGTGTGAAGGTGGCCGATTTTCTGCGTCATGCGGTGACGAACATCCGCACCCCGAACCGCAAGGAGGGTGAGGGCCTGATCCCCATGCGCGACTTCCGCAAGGAACTCAAGGCACGCATGGAGGAACTCGGGATGGATGTCGAGTTTGCTCGACGCTATCTCAACGAAGGCTTCTCCGGCGGCGAGAAGAAGCGGATGGAGATTCTGCAACTCGCAATGCTTCAGCCGAAGTTCGCGATCCTCGACGAAACCGACAGCGGCCTCGACAGCGATGCCGTGCGAGTCGTCTCCGAGGGACTTCGCAAACTCTCCGGCCCGCAGATGGGTTCGCTGATCATCACGCACCACGAGCGACTGCTCGAATACAACATTCCCCAGTTTACACACGTGATGCTGGCGGGCCGCATCGTCGAAACCGGCAACGCCGACCTTGCACACGAACTCCACAACCACGGCTACGCCACCGTGCGAGAACGTCACCCGGTCGAAGCGGCCGAAGAGCAGGAAGTTCAGAAGATGTTGGTCGAACCGGAGGCGGTTTCGGTCTAAACAGATGCGATTCTGAAGAGTTTCAACCCTCGTCCTTTGGCCGTACCGGCGAAGGGGCAAACAATCTCGCCTGAAGTGCGGGAGGAATAGAACGCCATGTCTACAGACACAGCAGTCCTTGAACGTGACAGCGAAATCGGAGTGGGCGACTATCAGTTCGGGTTTCACGATCCGGAAAGTGAGTACGTCTTCAAGAGCCGGCGCGGGATCGATCGCGAGATCGTGAACCAAATTTCCGAGATGAAAAAAGAGCCGGCTTGGATGCGCGACTTCCGGCTCGAGGCACTCGATCTCTTCTTTCAGAAGCCGATGCCCACGTGGGGCGGCGACATGAGCGGCCTCGATTTCCAGAACATGTTTTACTTCGTCAAGGCTTCGGCCGGGCAGGAGAAGAGTTGGGACGATGTGCCCGAAGACATTCGCAAGACCTACGACCGGCTCGGCATTCCCGAGGCCGAGAAGAAGTATCTCGCGGGTGTGAAGGCGCAGTATGAGTCCGAGGTGGTCTACGGCAGCTTGCAGGAAGACCTCGCCAAACAGGGCGTGATCTTCACCGACACCGACTCGGCCGTGAAGGACTACCCGGACCTCGTGCGCGAGTACTTTGGCCAGATCATCCCCTCGGCTGACAACAAGTTTGCCGCACTGAACTCGGCGGTCTGGTCGGGTGGGTCGTTCATCTACGTGCCGAAGGGCGTGAAGATTGAGTTCCCGCTGCAAGCCTACTTCCGCATCAACACTCAGAATATGGGGCAGTTCGAGCGGACGCTGATCATCGTCGATGAGGGAGCCTCGGTGCATTACGTCGAGGGCTGCACTGCTCCCACGTACAGCAGTGACAGCCTGCATTCGGCGGTCGTTGAAATCATCGTCAAACGCGGAGGCCGTTGCCGCTACACGACGATTCAGAACTGGTCGAACAACGTCTACAACCTCGTCACCAAGCGAGCCAAAGCCTACGGCGATTCGCTCATGGAATGGGTCGATGGCAACCTCGGCTCGAAGCTGACGATGAAGTATCCCGCCATCTATCTGATGGAACCGGGTGCTCGCGGCGAGACGCTGTCGATCGCGTTCGCGGGCAAGGGCCAGCACCAGGACGCGGGAGCCAAGATGGTTCACTGTGCTCCACATACCTCCAGCCGCGTGATCTCGAAGAGCATCTCGAAGGACGGCGGCCGGGCGAGCTATCGCGGGCTGGTCAAGGCCACGCACGACGCGCATCACTGCAAGAGTAACGTCGTTTGCGACGCCCTGATTCTCGACAGCAACAGTCGCAGTGACACGTATCCGTACATCGAAGTCGATCACAACAACGTGACGATCGAACATGAGGCATCCGTCTCGAAGATCGCCGAAGAGCAGCTCCTCTATCTGATGAGCCGCGGCATGACCGAGGCCGAAGCCTCGTCGATGATCGTCACCGGCTTCATCGAACCGCTCGTGAAGGAGCTGCCGATGGAGTACGCCGTCGAAATGAACAAGCTGATCGAGTTGCAGATGGAAGGCAGCGTAGGGTAGGCGTCCTCGTTTGTCCGTTGCAATGAGTGCAGGTGGGACGCGTCATGCACACGAGAACTTTGATTCACGTGAAGACGTTTCTCTTCCTGGGTCCATTTGTTGTGATGCTGATCGTTCATAAGGCTCTCAACCTCTCGAATCATCTGCTCGCAGCACCAGAGCCGGGAAAGCGAGACTGGATCGTCTACAACTTGTTCATGATTCTCGCCTTTTGGGCTGGTTTTATTGGGTTCTACGTCCACATGACATGCCATGCACCGGCCAGTACGGCTTGGGTTGTCTTCAAGTTTGTGTTTTTGGTGGGGTTTTGTGCGGCGGTTCTTTGTTTCGCGTGAACGCGCTGTTTTTGATCGAGGTTTGCTCTGCTGAGTTCGCACGGTTGTTTGAAGCAAAGTTTCTGAATCCATGATGATTGCTACTCCACCCCGCACCACCTCTTTTGATGCGACTGCATTCGAGCAGTTCATTGCTTCTCGCCGCGAACCCGCATGGGTCAGCGATCTCCGTCGTCGCGCGTTCGAGGCGTATCGCGAGTTGCTTGTCACCGAGCTTGATCCTGAAGAGTGGAAGCGGATCGACATTCGCGCTCTGAGGCCCGAGAAGTTCGCGATTCAAACCGGCTCGTCCTCGGAGGCCGCTGCGTTTGGGACGCTGCTCGCCGACCGGGCCGAGTTTGCGGGTGTCGTTTCTCACGTCGATGGGGCTTGCACTCGCTCGACGCTGTCGGAGACGTTGGCTGCGAAGGGTGTGCTGTTTGGCAACTTGAGCGACCTTGTGCAAACACACGGTGACGTGCTCAAACCGCATCTGATGACACGCGCCGTGACGCCGGAAGCGGATCGGTTCGCGGCGTGGCACGGGGCCTTCTGGACCGGTGGCACCGTCTTGTATGTGCCGCGCAACGTCGAGATCACCGAACCGCTTTACAGTTTGATCGGCCTCGCGAGCGATGGTGCGGCCGACTTCAGCCACACGCTCGTCATTCTCGAAGAGGGGGCCTCGGCTACGCTGCTCGAAGAGACTTCGTCCGCTTCCACGGAGACAACCGGACTCCATGTTGGCGCGGTCGAACTGCTGCTCGCGCCTCGATCCAATCTGCGGTACGTCCAGCTTCAGAACTGGAATGAAAAGACCTGGCACTTCGGTCATCAGGGCGGTCGTGTCGAGCGCGATGCGTCGCTGCAATGGACCGTCGCCGGACTCGGTTCGCGGTTGGCTCACATTCACCAAGAGGTCTATCTCGACGGCAAGGGAGCATCGGCCCAGGTCAACGGCGTGACGTTCGCCAGCGAGAAACAGGTCATCTCGTACTACACGCAGCAGACGCACAACGCACCCAATACGACGAGCGACCTGCTTTACAAGGATGTCGTCCGCGATCGGGCACGCTGTATCTGGCGCGGCATGATCAAGGTGGCCAAGGACGCTCAGAAAACCGACGGCTATCAACGCAACGATGGCCTCTTGATGAGTGACACGTGTCATGTCGATGCGATCCCCGGCTTGGAAATCGAAGCTGATGATGTCCGCTGTACTCACGGTGCAACAGCGGGCCAAGTCGATGAAGAGCAACTCTTCTATGGCATGTGCCGCGGCCTGACCCGCTCCGAAGCGATGCACATGATCGTCACCGGTTTCTTCCAGCGTGTGTACGATCGCATCCCCGTCGAGATCGTCCGAGAAACCCTCGGCCAAGCGGTCGAGCGCAAACTGGGCATCGGCGAGTAACCGCCACACGGTGATGAGGAGAGGTCTCTCTATGAGTACCGTCGAAACAAAATCCATCCGGCTCAGCCGTCGATCAAACGGCATGGAGTTGTCGCCCGACGAGTTCGACGCCGTGACGAAGTGGGATCCGGCGTACCGGTACGAACTCGTTCACGGAGTGGTCATCGTGAGTCCGATCCCCGCCAAAGGTGTAGCCCGTCCGAATGACGAACTGGCCTTCCTGCTGAGACTCTACGCGCACCAGCATCCCTCCGGTGGTGTCATCGACGACACGCTGCCCGAGCGGTACGTTCATCTCGCGGATGGATCGCGGCGGCGTGCCGATCGCGTCATCTGGGTGGGACTCGGACGACTGCCGGATTACAAGCATGACCCGCCCACCATCGCCATCGAGTTTGTCTCACAATCGAAGCGAGATCGGGTGCGCGACTATGAAACCAAGCGTCGCGAGTATCGGGACGCGGGCGTTACCGAGTACTGGATCATTGATCGCTTCCGTCGCACCATGACCGTTTCGTTGGCCGACGGATCGGAGCGGGTGTTGGTTGAGGCTGAAACGTACCAGTCACCGCTGTTGCCCGGCTTTGAACTGCCGCTCCAGACGCTGCTTCGAATTGCCAGCCAGCGTGGCCATTCCTGAGCTAGTGTAGTGGTCCACCAACTTAGTGCAGTAGGGTGCGTGGAGTCTTCGGAACGCACCATTGGAAGATTAAGTTTTGAAGATCGGTGCGTTCCGAAGACTCCACGCACCCTACCTGATTTGGAAAGCCCGTCGCCCGTATGTCCGAGTTTGAACGAGTTGCCACAGTTGATGATGTTGCCTCCGGCGAGCGGCTGTCGATTTTTGTGGATGACATCCCCGCGCTGCTGGTCCGAATCGGCGACGAGTTCTTCGCCATCGAGGATGTCTGTTCGCACGACCGCCAGCCGCTGACGAACGGTGCCTTGGGAAGCGACTGCTCGATCACCTGTCCACGTCACGGTGCGAAGTTCAACCTGCGAACGGGAGCCGCGATGTGTATGCCCGCCATCCAGCCGATCTCGACGTTTGAGGTCCAAATCCGCGACGGTGCCGTCTTCGCTCGGGCACACGACTGACGCCCGTTTAGAATTATGCCCGTTTAGAATTATGCCCGTGTAGAATTATGCCCGTGTAGAAAAGTAACCCACAGCGTGAGCGAGGGAGGGCGGTGTCGAATCGCCTGCCCCCGGATTTTTTCAGCAGGGTCCACATGTCTGACAACAAAAAAACCTGGGTGCGTCCCGTCAGATCGGCCCGCCCAACAGAAGTTTGCCCCGAGTTCACAAGGCCCGCCATGACCACCGAGACGATTGCTCCCGATGCCGCTTCCTTGACCGACAGTGTCGCGTTACCAGCGATCGGCCCCGCGCCGATTGCAACCGCAGCTCTCATCGCTGAACCGGCGGCGAGTCTTCGCCAAGAGGCCAACCCGCACTCTCACACGCATCACCACGCTGACGGCACCGGCTGTTGTTCAACGACACCCGCGTCCGACGGGCTTGCCGCCGCATCGGAAACGGCCGCATCG
>JAYVOX010000220.1:0-8023 GCA_043757695.1 Schlesneria sp. | reverse complement strand
CGAGTGGCCTCGATCGCGGCAAGTCTTGAGAACCAGAAACAACCCGTACCGGGTGCCATCCTCCGTTCGCTGAACGATCTCGATGGCGACTTCGAGATGCAGGCAGCGGCGGCGGGAGGCAGCAACGGCGTGCTCGTTCCACCGTGGCTCTACGAGGGCAAGATCGCCGTGACGAACGCGGCTCAAAGCCCGTTCAAGAACTTCTACCCGCGCGGCAAAGTCGGCGCGAGCGTCCCCGCCGGAGCAGGGGAGTATCGCATCGCTCAAGCGCTCTACCCGCACCGTTCGCGCGACACCTGCGACACACTGCACGTGAACCTCGACTTCCGAGTCGCGGCACCGGACGCCAACGCGAAGGGACTCCATCGATTCTGGATCGGAGCCATGCCCGCATCCCCCGCCATCGAAGTTCTCATCTCGTCGGAGTCGGTTTCGCTGCGAGTCGGTGAGACAATCGAAAGCCTTGGCGCTTTGAAGCCGAACCAGTGGCATAACCTGCAACTGACCCTCGATCTGAAGAGCCGAACCGTCTCAGGCAAAGTCGGCATGCCGGGAAGCACCACCGAATTCTCAGGCAAATCGCTCTCACCAAGCTGGTCGGGCGGGATCGACCTCGTTGAACTTGCCAGTGACTCCCTCTCGTTTAGCCGCAACGCCACCGGCGTGCGTGCTGAGCAGCCGTCAAACCTCGATCGCGCGCACGCCGATGGCGTTCCGGCGAAACATCTCCCCGCCATTGAATACGACAACCTCGGCGTGCAGGACGCGCCGATCACGCCCGTCTCGACGGAACTTCCCGTGCTCGCCGTTGCGAGCGGACTCGATCCCGCCGCGATCACGAAGGAGCTCGAAGACCTGACCGGCTTCGATGGCGACTTCGAGTTGCAGGCTAAAGATGCTCCGCCAGCCAGTCCGTGGGGGCCGGGACCGAACAGCGTCGTGAAGCTGTCCGCCAACTCACAAAGTCCGTTTCTCAACGCCTTCGCGGTGGGAGAGTTGGGCGTCCACATGCCGAATCGCGGCGAATACGATGGCTTCGGCCGGACAGTGGCGAACGTGAAACCGAACGCCGACGGACGGCTCTTCGCCAGCTTTGACTTTCGCTGTGCGAACAAGGACGCGGGCGGCAACGGTTCGTGGCGGTACTACATCGGCCACGGATCGGGCAACTCGGCGGCGGTCGAACTGTTCTTCAACGGCCAGGAATTCTTTCGACGTAGTGTCGATGCACGCGAATCCGTCTGCCCGTTGGTCATCGGCGAGTGGTATCAGGTCCAACTGACGCTCGATTTGAAAGCCAAGTCGTACAGCGGTCTGCTCGCCGCGAAGAGTGAAGCGAAGGCAAGAGAATTCTTCGGCCAGTTGGCCTCCGGCTGGGACGGCACGATCGACTACACGTTCATCGACAGCTACGGCCACATCGGCGGCGTGCGACCCTCGCTGGATGCCGACAACTTTGTCATCGCCGAGAAACCCTTGCCGCCCCTCGACGTAGCACTGGTGTCCGTGACAAAGCAGACATCCGAGTCGCGTCGTGCCAAAGTGAAAGAACTTCGCCAACAACTCGTGTCACTTCAGGCGAACGCGGAGTTGTCGAAGCAGGAGCTCAACAAGCTGTTGGCCGAGGGACCGTTCGCGATGACCTACGGCATGGCGGAAGGGACGCCTCATAACGTCCGAATGCAGATGCGCGGCGAGCCGGATCAACCCGGCATCGAAGTCCCGCGCGGCTTTGTCAAAGTCCTGGGAGGTGGTCCGTTGGCAGCGGAGACTACGGGCAGCGGTCGGCTGGAACTCGCGCAGTGGCTGACTCGCCCCGACAACCCGCTGACCGCGCGCGTGATGGTCAATCGGATCTGGCAGTATCACTTCGGGCGGGGCCTCGTGAAGACACCCAACGATTTTGGCGTTCGCGGCCTGCCGCCGACGCATCCCGAGTTGCTGGATCATCTCGCGACGCAGTTCATCAAGAGCGGCTGGTCGGTGAAGGCGATGCACCGCCGAATGATGCTCAGCGCGACCTATCAGCAGGCGTCGGTGGCCGACGTAGCCGCACTCGCCAGAGTGCGGGTGAGCGACACGACGCCCCACGTTCTGGCGAACGTGACTACATCGGACAGCCACGATCCCGATCTTTACACATCATTTCCGCGTCGGCGTATCGAGGCCGAGGAAATCCGCGACGCCATCCTGTTCGTCAGCGGTGAATTGGATACGACCCCGGCACAAGAACATCCGTTTCCGACTCCGATCAATTGGGGTTACTCGCAACACGGACCGTTCATCGCCGTCTACGACCACAACAAACGGAGCGTCTATCTCATGACGCAGCGGCTCAAGCGGCATCCGTTCCTGTCGCTGTTCGACGGCGCGGACCCGAACGCATCCACGGCCGAGCGCCTGGGTACGACGGTGCCGACTCAGGCACTGTTCTTTCTCAACGATCCGTTCGTCCACACGAAAGCCGAGAAGTGGGCGACCCGCCTGCAAGCCGCCAGCCCCGATGACATGCAGCGGATCGAACAAGCATGGCTCCGCGCGATCGGACGGCCTCCGGCGGAGATCGAACGGGGCGAGGCAACCGAGTTTCTCGTGGCCTATCGGGCCGAACTGACGGCCGCGAAAATGGACAACGTCGAAACCCGCTCACTCGCCGCCTACCTCCGCACATTGATCGGCAGCAATGAGTTCCTGCATGTGGATTGACTTCAGTGATTCCAAATGCCAAGGCCATCGAGATTGCAATTATCTCTACTCCGAAGGAGTTTCGTCTCATAGCCTAGGGTTGCCGCGTTTCGCGGCTACCCTGGGAAGAGTGTGAACACCAGCGCGTTCTACCCTGAAAGGGTTGCGTCATTCGTGAAATGCCGATGACGGAACCCCGTTGGGGTACATCGGTCTGATTTGCCGTATACCCTCCGCTCGCAACCCTGGGCTATGAGACGAAACTCCTTCGGAGTAAGGACCACTCCGTTACTTCAGGACTTTCTTATGACCAACCAGATGACGTTTGATCCTTCTCGCCGCAACGTGCTGCGTTCGATGATCGGTGGCTCGATGCTGCTGCCGGGGATCGTGTCGCAGTTGCTGGCTGAGGATGCCGCGCCGTCGAATCCGGCCGACCCGCTCGCGCCGAAGGCGACTCATTTTCCGCCGAAGGCGAAGCGCGTCATCTTCCTCTACATGAGCGGCGGCGTGTCGCACGTCGATTCGTGGGATCCCAAGCCAAAACTCTTCGCCGACGCGGGGAAGACGGTCCCGGTCAACGAGTTTCAGGGGCGCAAGGGGGACTACAACATGTTCCTCAAGCGGCCCCAGTGGGAGTTCGCGCCGCACGGCAAGTCGGGTACGGAAGTCAGTGCGCTGTTTCCGCACATGGCCGAGTGCGTCGATGATCTGTGCGTGATCCGCTCAATGAAGTCGGACCACACGAATCACTACGAGGCGACGCTCGGCATCCACACCGGTTCGTTCACGTTCGCGCGGCCGAGCATCGGTTCGTGGGTCAGTTACGGGCTGGGCACGGTCAATCGCAACCTGCCGTCGTTCGTCGTGATCGCCCCGCAATCTCCTTACGCCGGTGGCCAAGTCTGGGGCAGCGACTTCCTGCCGGGTGCTCATCAGGGAACGCTCGTCGTCCCCGGCCCGGAGCCTGTCGCCAACATCCAGCGTCGCGCCGCGAGCAGTCGTTTGCAGGAGCTGGAGCTCGGCGCGATGGCCCGGCTGAACCAGCGGCATCTCGCGTCGCGAGCCGACGATCCGCTGCTCACCGCACGAATGAAATCGTTCGAGACCGCCTTCGGCATGCAGGCCGAGATGCCGGAAGTCTTCGATCTCTCCAAGGAGAACGACACCACGCTGAAGCTCTACGGTTTGGAGCGAGGCAGCACGAAGGGCTTCGCGTGGCAATGCCTCGTCGCCCGCCGGCTTGCGGAGCGCGGAGTCCGCTTCGTCGAGCTGATCGATGTCGGCTCGTCGGGCAACTGGGACGCGCACGGCGACATGCTGACGCACGCCCCGCTCGCGAAGAACATCGACCAACCGATCTCCGGCCTGCTGCGCGACCTCAAACAGCGAGGTATGCTGGAAGACACGCTCGTCGTCTGGACGACCGAGTTCGGTCGCACGCCGTTCAACGCGGCCGCAGACGCCAAGGGCCGCGAGCATCATCACTGGGTCTTCTCATCCTGGCTGGCCGGTGCAGGTGTGAAGCCCGGCATCACCTACGGCGAGTCGGACGAGTACGGCATCAACGTCGGCAAGGATCCGGTCCACGTCCACGACTTCCACGCCACGATCCTGCACCTGATGGGTCTCGACCACGAACGCCTCACCTACCGCCACACCGGCCGCGACTACCGCCTGACCGATGTTCACGGCCGCGTGATCCGCGAGGTATTGGCGTGAACGATGGAGGAGCAGTTCTACCGGACAGTGTGGCGGGGGCCCTCCTCGCTTCGAGGGAGCCCCCGAAGCATCACGTTTCAAGCCGGAGGCTTCCGCAGAGCCGGAGCGCCCCGCCACCCAGCCGACCGTGCTACGGTGGCGATCCTTCGTCTGGCGGGTTATGGGTATGCCAATGTTCGACCGAAGTTTGAATTGAGAATTGAATTCGCCCATGCCACGAAAACTGCTTGCCACTCCCGTTGAGCAAGAAAAAACTCGGAAGAGGGTTCCGGCAGCAATCTCTCGATTGAAGGGACGCTCCAAACTGATCGCCTTCGGGTGGTACGGTGGCAAGTTTTCGCATCTCGACTGGCTGTTGCCGCTATTGCCGCGATGCCATCACTACTGTGAGCCGTTCGCCGGATCGGCGGCTGTGCTGTTGAATCGTGACTCGTCGCCAGTTGAAACCTACAACGACTTGGATGGCGAAGTCTGTAACTTCTTTCGCGTTCTTCGTGAACAGAAGGAACGGCTAACGGAATTGATCGGCCTCACCCCGTTCTCGCGGGAAGAGTTCGCCATCGCCTGCGAACTTGACCCACACATACCAGATATCGAACGTGCCCGCCGTTTCTATGTCCGGGCAAGACAAGTCCGAACGGGACTCGCGCAAACAGCGTCCCTTGGTCGTTGGGCAAACTGCAAAGGAACGAGCCGCGCCGGAATGAGCGGTGTCGTCAGCCGTTGGCTTGGTGCAATAGAAGCCCTTCCCGAAATCGGGGGACGACTTTTGCGAGTCCAGATTGAAAACCGGCCCGCTCTGGACGTGATCCGGTTGTACGACTCCAAGGAAACGCTGTTCTACTGCGATCCTCCCTACGTCCACGACACGCGCGGAGACTCGAAGGCGTACGGCTACGAAATGACTGATGATGCTCATCGTGAATTGGCTGACGTTTTGAACTCGGTCAAAGGAAAGGTCGCTCTGTCCAACTACGACTGCAAATTGATGGACGAATTGTTTCCGTCGAAACGCTGGCGGAAGCTTGTGGGGCCGGAGAAGACGATCCATTCAACTAAGGACACTCGCCGGGAAGTCCTTTGGACAAATTACGACCCGTATCAGAAGAACATGGCTCAGACCACGATGGAGTTTGCTTAATGCTCAGCCCCGAACTGTGGCTCGAACGGCTGATGGCGAAGGCCACGAAGCTCGGCGGTGAGTCGGGTGTCAAACAGTCAGACATCCGTGACAAGATTGATTACGTCTGCCGTTGTCTCTCCAACCGGGCCGGTATTCGCCTGCTGATGGCCTGCTTGCTGGCAAAACTGCACCGCCCTGAAGTCGATCCTCGCAAACCCTACACTGAGATCGGTGGCACAGATTGCTTTTCAGGCCGCAGCTATGACGAGCGTTATCTCACGCGATTTATCAACAGTCATCGATTGCCTTGCAATTCGACGACGGCATTCCTGACTCCGACCCTGAGAAATCAGAACAGTCCGCTGACGCCGGAAGTTGAATTGGTTGGGCGACCGCGAGAAGTCTACAAGTACACGCAGGAACTACTGGATTTCGTGGCAATGGGAACAATTGGAGCCGAAGATGTTCTGACTGAAGCCATTCGTGTTTTGGTCGTTTTGCGAGATGAGAAGCAGGCACGCATGGCGGAGCTTGTCTCAGCGTTGAATCAGGGACGCGGCGCTCTCCCTCTTTCCGCCGAAGCCATTGTGACGCTGCTCACGCAGCATCTCGCCTGCAAGCATTCGAGTCGATTACCCGTCTTAATAGTGACGGCGGCATACCGGGCGGCTGGTCATGCACTCGGCGAATTTGCACGTCCACTGAACGCACACAATTCGGCTGACGAGCAGACCGGCGCGATGGGTGATGTCGAAATTTCTCTCATCAACGAAGACCGGGTGCGCACAATCTACGAGATGAAGGCGAAGCGAGTCGTCCAGGACGACATCGACCGGGCGCTACAGAAACTTGCGACTCAGCAAGACCGAATCGACAACTATGTCTTCATTACGACTGACCAAGTGGATGACGAAATTCGCGACTACGCATTGTCGATGTACGAGCAAACCGGCGGAACGGAGATTGTTGTATTGGGCTGCCTTGGTTTTGCCCGCCATTTTCTGCACCTCTTCCATCGCCTGCGACTCGCCTTCCTCGACGCCTACCAAGAATTCGTGTTGCTGGAACCCGATAGCGCTGTCAGCCAGCCACTCAAGGAAGCGTTCCTGACGCTCCGTCAGGCGGCAGAGTCGGACGAATAGCAGGCGGCGGGGTGGTGGGGTCTGACCAACGGGAAGGCCCCGGCTTTGGAGGACATCGACATCGTCTCGGGGCCATTCGCTTCGCGCCTTACTCCGCCACCCCTCCGTCCAAAGTGAGGCTCGAATCATGACTACTCTGCTGGCTCACTGATGAGAATCTCACGCGGAGACGCGAAGGATGACAAGGCGGGGGATTTCCTGAACTTCGCGCCTTTGCGCCTTCGCGTGAGGCTGCCTTTTCGACAACTCACCCAGCGATGAGCCAAAATCATTCGAGTGTTGGCTGGGCGGGCCGATCCAAATAGACAAGCCCCGATGCGTCAGGTAGATTCGTTGCGACAACTGCCGACGTTCTGCCCACGAGAGGATGATTCATGCTCACGATTTTTGGCCAACGGCCTTCCACCCGGCGCGGTTTCTGTGATGGGATCTCCCGCCGCGATTTCCTCACCGTGGGAGGCATGGCACTCGGGGGGATCAGCCTGAGCGATGTTCTGCGGGCGGAGTCTGCGGGGCCGAGTCAGGCGAAGTCGCAGTTGTCTCACAAGGCGATCATCAACATCTATCTTCCCGGCGGGCCTCCGCACATCGACATGTGGGATCCCAAGCCGCAGGCACCCGCCGAAATTCGGGGCGACTTCTCGACGATCCAATCCAACGTTCCGGGCATCGAAGTCAGTGAGATGTTCCCGCGCATGGCTCAGATGATGGACAAGTTCGTCCTTGTGAGATCGCTCGCGGATTCCGATGGCGGTCACGACGCGTACCAGTGCATGACGGGTCGCCACAAGGGAGGGCGAACGCCACCGGGAGGTTGGCCTCAGGGCGGGGCGTGGGTTTCCAAAATGCAGGGGCAGGTGAACCCGGCGATCCCCGCCAACGTGGCGTTGATGTACCAGACCGGCAATCGGACGTGGGGTGAGACGGGTGACGGCGGCTTCCTCGGTGTGGCTCATGCGCCGTTCAACATGCTCGGCCGAGAAGCCCGGAGTACGCCAGACAACATGATCCTGCAAGGGGTCACGCTGGAGAAGTTGCGTGACCGAACGAGTCTCATGCAGTCACTCGACCGGTTCCGCCGATCGGCCGATCAGCGCGGGCAGATGGAGAGCATGGATGTTTACGCTCAGCAGGCGATGGGGATTCTGACGACCTCGCGCCTGGCCGATGCGCTGGACTTGTCGAAGGAAGATCCTGCGATCGTGGCACGCTACGGCAAGAGCAACACTCAATTTCAGCGGGACGGTGCTCCGCCGATGATCGAGAACTTCTGCGTCGCCCGACGGCTGGTCGAAGCGGGGGCGAGGTTCGTCTCGATGAATTACAGTCGCTGGGACTGGCACGGTTCCGA
>JAYVOX010000219.1:0-8055 GCA_043757695.1 Schlesneria sp. | reverse complement strand
GGATTCGGACTCCAGCCAGAAGTCCTCGAATCAGAATTTTTTGTGAAGTAGTTTTTGCACGAGTCCGTCTGTAGCGGTCGCGTGGAACGGAACGTGGGATCGCAGGATGCGCACTCCGAAAACTCGACGACCACCAGAGCCGCAGACGGGTCCTCGCGCGGCAGATCCTCGCGCGGTCTCGGTCGTAGCGCTCTTGTTGCTGCTCATGTGTTGCCGGGTGCCGAGTGCTCACGCCGAACAGTTTGAATCCCACTTCGATGGCCCCGGCGTCAGTTGGCAGCCGCGCTGCCGTGAAACGGACGCGAAGCTGTTGATTCACGAGCGACGACGTGACGCGGGACATCGCGCGGGGGCGGAGTTCTTTCGACTGAAGATCGCTCGCGACAACGTGCCATTGCGGTTCGAGCATTCCGTTCCGGCCGCGCGTGTGCTGGATGAACTCGCCGCCAGTGTGTGGGTTCACTCCGATCAAGGAGGAGCCGTGCTGGCCATGCGGATCGGCTTTCGTGGACTGACCGATCCCGAGACGGGCGTGCCGCTCAGCGCCGTCATCACGGGCGATGCTTACAACACGCCGGGTGAGTGGCAACAGTTGAAGTGCCAAGCCTTTGACAAAGCAGTCAACGATCAGTTGCGGCTACTGCGCGCACGCAAACGCATGGTGATCGACCCCGCGACGATGTATGTCGATCGCGTCGTCCTCGGTTGCAACGTGTCCGCGAGTACGATGGAACTGCTGGTCGATGACTTGGAGTTTGGCCCCATCGTTCCGGCGGAAGCGGCATCGCGGCCCGATCGTGCCGGCACGCCGATTGGCTCAACCAACTCTGAGATCACGGAGGCCGCTCCACTGCCTGTCGCGACAACCAACTCGGGCCGCCCCACAACCGTCCCAGTTGAGTTCCGGCTGCACCGACTGCGTGTCGAAGGGCGACCGTTCTTTCCTCGCATCGCGCGGTATCAGTCGGAGCGTCCGGAGTCACTCCAGTCAGCTGGCTTCAACGTGGCCTGGGTGCCCGATGCCGAAGAGACTTCGGTCACGCTGCCGCTGCGTCGTCAGGGATTGTGGATCACCGCGACGCCACCGTTCGCGAAAGATGCCAACGGTGAGTCGCTCGATTCAGAAGATGCCAGCCTGTTGCCGTTCGCCACGAACAGTGCCTCAGTCCTGTTTTGGATGATGGGTGCCCGACTGACCGCCAGTGATCGGCCACGTCTACAAGGCTGGGCGAATCAGGTGCGCGACGCCGATCGCATCTATAAGCGACCGCTCGCCGCCGATGTGGCGGACGACGAACGCCTCTGTTCACGACACCTCGATCTGCTGGGGATCAGTCGCCACACGATGAATAGTGAGACTTCATTGCTCGACTACCGCGAGTCGCTCGCGCAGAAACGAGATCGCGCCTGGCCGGGTGCCTTGTGCTGGACGTGGATTCAGACGGAACCGTCTCCCGAGTTGATGAGCCTCGCGACGCTGGCCGGAACAACGCCCCAGTTGGAGCCGGAGCAGATTCGTGCCCAAGTCTATGCCGCGTTGGCTGTGGGCTGTCGCGGGATGGGCTTTTGGACCACGACGCCACTCGACGGTGAAGGCCCCGCCGCGCGAGAACGATTGATGACACTGACGCAGCTCAACCTTGAGCTAGGACTGCTCGAACCTTGGCTCGCCACAGGAGCGTCGGTGAAGTTGATCCCGTTCACGGTCGATTCACGCGGGGTCGAGTCTCGTGTTCCCGAGCCGGTCGCCACACCAGCCAAGGGCCTGTTCGGTGGACCGGTCACCCTGCCGAAGGCTGACCCGACGACACTCGATCCACAGCGTGCGCGAGAACTCACCGCCGCGCTGATCTCCTCGGAACACGGCGCGCTCCTATTGCCGATGTGGCTGGAAGACCGCGCGCAGTACGTCCCCGGCCAGATGACGGCGAACAAGGCGACGATCATCGTCCCCGGCGGTGGCGAAACCGCTGCGGCGTGGGAGATCACCACGACCGGCCGCCTACAGCCGCTCACGCGCGAGACCGTGGCGGGTGGCCTCAAAATCGTGTTGCCACGTTTCGATCAAACGGCGGCAATCCTGATTACCTCGGACCTCAACGTCGTCAAGCAGTTCGATCAGCGCATCGACGCGATTCAGGAAAAGAGTGCTGCGGTGTCGGTCGAACTGTGCCAACTGAAGCTCGCACGCGTTCGGCAGATCGATCAACAATTGCAACAACTCGGCGTGGGACTGCCTGCCGCACGACGCCTTGTCGAGCAAGCTCAACACCACGTCGAGCAAGCCGCCGCCGCGTATCGACAACGGCAGTTCCAGTCGGCACGACAGCAGTCCTCGCTCGCGATGCAACTGACGCGGATGGTGCAACGAGCACATTGGGATCACGCCGTGCACACGCTGCCGTCACCCGTCGCCAGTCCGTACACGCTTTCGTTTCAGACGTTGCCTGCTCACTGGAAGCTGATGCGTGAGTCGGTGGCACATCGGAGCGCAACGACCTCCGTCAGCCGCTCGTCACCACGCGCAGACGACGCGGCAAACCAACTCCCGTCGGGAGACTTTGAGGACTTCGACACCTTAATCGCATCCGGCTGGCGTCACGATCAACGAGCGATTCCGGGAGTGCAATCGGTCGCCGAACTGCACCCGTCGCCACAGCAGGGAAAGTACAGTTTGAGACTCGTGGCACGACCGATTGCGGGGGCAGGTAAAGAGGAACAGCCGCCGCTCACGCTGAGCAAGATTCCCGTGTCCGTCGTCTCACCGCCGATCTCCGTTCATGCCGGACAAGTCATCCGCATCAGTGCTTGGGTGAAACTGACTCAACCCGTGAGCAACAGTCTCGACGGAGCGACTCTGCACGACAGCCTGCTCGGAAAAACAGGGGCTTGGAAGATCAAACCCTCTCGCGACTGGCAGCGACTCGAAGTCCTGCGAACCGTTCCAGAGAGTCAAGAGCTGAACGTCACCGTCGCGCTACACGGACTCGGTGAGTTGGAGATGGACGATCTTCAGATCGTCCCTTTCATTCCGTCGAACGATGTCGCCGACAACTCGCCAACGGTTGAGCCTCCCATCAAGCCCGCGCGGTTCTCACCCTTGGACGCACTCGATCTGAGACGCCTCAACCCGCTACCCAAACGCAAGTGATCGTGGTACGGCAGCGGCGCGAGGTAACTTCTCGAACCACACCAGCGCAGTCGGGCCCACACAGAAGCAGCCATCACGATGAAGAAAACAGCGCAGAGTTCCGTGTCTCAAAGCCCTCGCGGCTACTGGCTCTTCAAGTCGGAGCCGTCTGCGTTTGGGATCGAGCACCTCGCCAAGTCGCCGCGCCAGACCGCTCCGTGGGACGGCGTGAGGAACTACCAAGCGCGCAACTTTTTGCGAGATGACGTGCGCGTCGGTGATCGCGTCCTGTTCTATCACAGCCGCGAAGAGCCGCTCGGTATCTTCGGGACGATGGAGGTCGTCCGCGCGGGCTATCCCGATCACACGGCCTTCAATCCCGACAGCAAGTACTTCGACCCGAAGTCCAAGATTGAGACCCCGCGCTGGTACATGGTCGATGTCAAACTGGTCGGTCGCTTCGCGGAATCGATCTCGCGCGAACAACTCACCGCAGATGCCGTTGCTGCAAAAATGCTGGTCCTCAAGCGCGGCATGAGACTCTCGATTCAGCCCGTCACGGAGATCGAATGGCAGGCGGTCCATCGACTGGCGGGAGTGGCGTGCGAATGACGGAGCCTGCGCGAATGACTCGGCGAACAAGCCCATTGGTGATTGCGCTGCGACTTCTGGGACTGCTCGATCTCTGTGCGTTCGCGGCGGCCGTGGCTCCCCGCGCCGTGATCGCCGCCAGCCACGAGTGGCTCGGTTTGGGAGCTTTTCCACAGGAGCCGATTGCCGGATATCTGGCGCGCTGTACCTCAATCTGGTGCGGGCTATATGGCTTGCTGCTGTGGTCCGTGGCGAGTGATGTCGTGCGATACTCACGACTGATCGTGCTGTTGGCGTGTGCGATGATCATTCAAGGGATCGCACTCGTTGCCATCGACTTGGCCGAAGGAATGCCCGGTTGGTGGACGGCATTGGAAGGTCCGTGTTGTTCGATCTTGGGAGCGATCTTGCTCGCACTGCAACGCCGCGAGTAATTCGGAATCGGATGGTTCAAGAACCATCCCCCGGCGGCGCGGGCAACCGCCCCGCAGACGACTGAAATATCTTGCGGACGCGATCTGTTGTATCGGGCTGGTCTCCCGACTGTTGCAGGTCCGCGAGGTTGGCGGCGCAGACGCGGCAACCAATCGTTTCGACGTGAAACCGCAGATGCTGCGACAAACCGTCACCGAGTCGGCCGTCCACGAAGGCCGACCACACCGCACGCGGCGGACAACTCCAGCGACCTCGCCGCCACATTGCTCCCAACGACGCATCGAGACCCTCACGGGATTGCACCAATTCCGCCAAGCGCTGCACGAGATCGCTCGATCCGCGCAACAACCGCTCCAGCTCACTGGACCGCTCGACGGGAAGTCGTTCATCCGCGTAGGCCATCAGTTCTTCATCGGTGAATGACGCAGACATGCGGTTCTCAGCCCAAATTGGTGAGGTGAAGGTCGAGTCACCACGCTCGCTGTGGTTCCTTGCCACCCCTGAAAGTCGCCGGTAGCATACCGCCCGACTTGAAGAACCTCTGCGGTGTGAAGTGCGATTATTGCTTGGTGTCCTCCGTTCTGATGACTGAAATAAGTGGCCGATTCGCACGTCAACCGCCTTATTTCCGACGTGACCGTTCCTAAGGAATTCCATCGGTGGCCGACGCAACCAAACTCAGCTTGGACCAACTCAAAGAGACCGCGAAGGCCATTCGTCGTCTCATCATTCAAATCACGACTGAGGCCGGTAGCGGTCATCCTTCGAGCAGCCTGTCTGCCGTGGAAGTCGTGACGGCCCTCTACTTCGGCGGCTATCTCCGCCACAACAAAGCCAATCCGCGTGACCCGAAGCGCGACCGCTTTATCCTGAGCAAAGGCCACGCGGTCCCCGTGCTGTACGCTGCGCTTTGCCAGGCCGGTTATTACAGCTTCGAGCAGATTATGACTCTGCGAAAACTCGGTAGCCCGTTTGAGGGCCATCCGAACATGAAGCGACTCGACACGATGGAGGCTTCCACCGGCTCGCTCGGACAGGGACTGTCGCTCGGTATCGGACACGCGCTTGCTTGCCGGCTCGATGGTCTCGACGCTCACACTTACGTGATGATGGGCGACGGCGAGATGGGCGAAGGCCAAGTCTGGGAAGCGATTGCCACGGCCGAGAAGTACAAGCTCTCGAATCTCACGGCCATCGTCGATCAGAACGGTTATCAGCAAACCGGGGCGACGAAAGACGTGCTCGATCTCAAGCCGTTCGCCGCCAAGTTTGAAGCCTTCGGCTGGCACACGCAGGTCATCGAAGGGAACTCGATGGAAGGGGTTCTCGAAGGTCTGGCGAAGGCTCGAGCCGTGACAGATCGTCCCACCGCGATCGTCTCGCAGACTCGCAAGGGCTTCGGCATCCTGCCGGTACTCGAACCGACCGGCGACCTGAACTACCACGGCAAGCCGCTCTCGAAGGAACTCGCCGAAAAGGCATTGGCCTTGTTGAGCTAAACAATCAGACTGAACTGTCACCGTCTGTCGGCCGGAGTGACTACGACACTGGCGGGCCGACCACAAAATCGACATCGAACCTCGAAAACCTTTTGATATCCCGAGTTGGAATTCCTCCGGCTCGAAGTTGGGACAGAAATAATGACGATCGGTGCAGCGGCGGGTTTGAAATTGGGCAAGGCGTGTCGCGATGCGTTCGGCACGGCACTCAAAGATTTGGGGAATGAGTTCCCCAACGTTGTGACCGTGGATGGAGACGTGGGCAATTCGACTCGCACCGAAGTCTTCGCGAAGGCCTTTCCGACGCGCGGCTTCAACGTGGGAATTGCCGAGTCCAACATGGTGGGCGTTGCGGGCGGTCTGGCGGCGGCGGGCAAAATTCCCGTGGTCAGCAGCTTCGCCGTGTTCTTGCTGGCGAATGCTTACGATCAGATCCGCATGTCGGTCGCCTATCCTGGCATGAACGTCAAGCTGGTCGGTTCACACGCGGGGATTTCGATCGGCGAAGACGGTGCGTCGCAGATGGGGATTGAGGACGTGGCCTTGGCCTGTTCGATGCCCGGCATCGTGGTGGTCGTTCCCGCCGATGCCACTTCGACCAAGCTGGCCACTCGCGCCATGCTGGAACATTTCGGCCCGGTCTATCTCCGCTGCGGTCGCATTGAAGTTCCCGAGATTTACTCTGCCGACTCCGAGTTCGTGATCGGTAAAGCCAACACGGTGCGTGATGGTCAAGACGTGACGATCATCGCCAACGGCCTGATGGTCGGAATCTCGCTCGATGCCGCTGCCGCGTTGGCCGCAAAAGGCGTGAATGCCCGCGTGATCGACATGCACACCGTCAAGCCGCTCGATGAAGCCGCGATCATCAAGGCCGCGACGGAAACGGGCCGCATCGTCGTGGCAGAAGAACATCTGATGGCAGGTGGTCTCGGATCGGCCGTCGCCAGCGTGGTGGCTCGCACGAAGCCGGTTCCGATGGAGTTCGTCAATTTGGGTGATCGCTATGCCGAGAGCGGCGATCCGCTCGGGTTGCTGCAAAAGTATGGCCTGACGGCAGAAGAAGTCGTCGCCGCTGTAGATCGAGTTCGTTCTCGCTGAATGGACGCAAGTTGAGCAGGACTGCTCGACACCTCGCTTCCACTCCCGAGTCAACGGCGACTCGACGCGAGTCGTAATTCAACCCGGTGTCACAACGATGCCGGGTTTTTATTTTTCGATGCCTCGGGTGACAACCGTGATCGAGTATCGCCAGTTTCGCAATTCAGACCCGCCGCATTTGGTGCGACTGTGGCACGAGTGCGGACTGGGTCGCGGTGCGGCGCTCGGCATCTCGTGCGATGAGTTCGATGAGGTTGTCATCGCTCAAACCTACTTCGACCCGGCCGGCGTCATCTTGGCCTGCCGCGATGGAGTGCCGATTGGCTTTGTCCACGCCGGATTCGGTGTGAATGAACAGCAGACGTGGCTCTCCACCGACGAAGGCGTGATCTGCGTCGTGATGGTTCATCCCTCGGAACGCAACTTTGGTGTCGGTCGCGAACTGGTGCGACGCGCGGAAGAGTATTTGCGGCGAGCGGGGAGCATTCGCATCTACGCGGGGCAGTCGGATCGACGCGATTCGTTTTACTGTGGCCTGTACGGCGGAAGTCAGTCAGCAGGCTTTCTCGAATCGGATCCAGCAGCCGCGCCGTTTTTCGCCAAACTCGGCTACATCCCCAGTGAGAGGCACCTCGTTTTCCAGCGAGCACTCGTTCAAGGGGCGTCCGATCCGGTCGGCATTCGACTCGTCAACGTTCGCCGCAACACACGCCTCGCCTCCATCGGACAAGAACCGAAATCGTGGTGGTGGCAGACTCGCCACGGCAGGCTCGATGCCATGCACCTCGCTCTCATACCGAAAGCGGGCGGTAGTGCGTTGGCTCGCGTCAGCGTCGTCGGACTGGAACGCTACACCACCTGTTGGAGCGCTCGAGCCATTGGTCTGATGGGGCTTTATGTCGGCGAGACGAACCGCCAGAAGGGCTATGGTCAGACATTGCTCGTGGAAGTCTGTCGTCGCGTGCGTGAAGACCTCGTTCAGATTGCGGAAGCGCACGCACCCGAGACCGACACCGCCGCGATCGCGGTCCTCGCATCGTCGGGCTTCCTACCTGTCGATGCGGGCGTGGTCTATCAGTTGGCGGCGCGCTAACGAATTTCAGGCGTTGTGATCTCTTGGCAGAGATGACTTCGGATTCGCATACCAATCAGTGGCCGTGGTAGCCGAACTCGTGAGAGTTCGGACTGAAGTCTGACGACTTTATACTTCGCGCGGCTTGATTTGAGGCCCAGGCGAGCCGCACGCCGTCAGGCTGCGGGTTCTTAATCGCCGCAGGAAACCCGTGGCCTTACGGCACA
>JAYVOX010000218.1:0-2202 GCA_043757695.1 Schlesneria sp. | reverse complement strand
GAAACTTCTCTGTCCCCAATCGACACAGCCGAGCCTCGTCATAGACTCCGGTGGTGATCTGTTTCAGTTCGTCCCAAGAACCTGCCGGATGAACGTTGACCTCAATGACGCCGGGATCGGGCGTCACCTTCACCATCTGAATGCGATGATCGGGAGGAGGGAGATAGCCCTCCAGCACGACCGGCTGTTGCATCGCTTCGGCCGTCTCTTCGACGACCGCAACCAACTCAAGGTAATCTTCCAACGTGCTGACGGGCGGCATGAAAACGTGTAATCGACCCTTGCGAGGTTCGATGCACATCGCCGTGCGAACGACCTTAAAAAAGGTCCCGGTCGGCAGCACATGCGAATCATCCTCTGTCGCAAGCGCCGACGGCGAACCACGCCCCAAGGCGTTCGGCGAAAGCGCAGTGCTGTCACGTCCCTGTTCAGTGATGGTGACCTCCTCGCGTTCAAGCTGTCGGCCGCGCGCCTCCCGCCGGAGTTCCGTGTACTCGGGCAGCGACTGTCGCTCCGCGAAGGGGTCGATCGAGTACAGCAACCTGGCACTCGGAGGTCCGCCGATCGGCAGCGCGTCCAGCGGCAGACGCAGACCGATCGGCGAATCGCCCGGCAACAGAAAGAGCCGCTCCGCACGCAACGGCCACGGACTGCTGGCCCAACCCGCCCGCGTTTGCCACCACGCACGAGTCAGCGGCAACACGAACCCAGCTTTCCGCGTCGGCCCCTGCTCGACAATGCGAGCCAAGCGACGCCGGTCTTCATCAGCATCCAGATCAAATTTGCGAGCATCCACATCGACCGGCAGCTTGTGTTCCTGCTCGACTGTTTTCCAAACGTCTTCATAGGCTGATTGAATCCAGCGAGGCTCGACCTGCAATCGCAGCGCGACTTCGTTGAGAAACAAGCCAGCACGATCCACAGTCAGTTCCGAATCGCGTTCGCTTCCCGCGAACCATTTTGAATTCGACCAGATTGGCTGGCCGTCCTTGCGCCACAAACAGGTGTAGGCCCAGCGCGGCAATGACTCCCCCGGATACCACTTGCCTTCCCCAAAGTGCAGCAAGCCTCCCGGGCCGAACCGCTGTTGCAAGCGATGAATCAGTTCCATCGAAAGCTGCCGCTTGTGAAGGCCGACGGCTCCCGTATTCCATTCTGGGCTTTCCATGTCGTCGATCGAGACGAAAGTCGGCTCACCCCCCATCGTCAATCGAACATCGTCACGTTGTAGTCGCCGGTCAACCAACTCGCCCAGTTGGTCGATCTCGTCCCATTGTGCGTCCGTGTACGGCTTGGTCACACGCGGGTCTTCGTGGACGCGCGTGACACTCATCTCGACCGCAAATTCAACCTGGCACTCATCGACACAGCCGCTGATCGGAGCTGCGGTCAATGGAGACGGTGTCGCGGCGAGCGGAAGATGCCCTTCGCCCGTGAACAGCCCGGAAGTGGGGTCCAGTCCGATCCAACCGGCACCGGGGAGAAAGACCTCGGCCCACGCATGGAGATCGGTAAAATCGCGAGCCGTCCCGGCTGCCCCTTCGAGCGGCTTCAAGTCGGGCGTTAGTTGCACCAGATAGCCCGACACGAATCGCGCGGCGAGGCCAAGACTACGCAGCACTTGCACCAGCAACCACGCCGAATCACGACACGACCCCGACCCTTTGGCGAGCGTTTCCTCCGGACTTTGAACGCCCGGTTCGAGCCGAATCAGATAGCTCACGTCGCGCTGAAGTTTGAAATTCAGATCGACGAGAAAAGAGACGGTTCTCCTCGGCGAGACATCAATCGTTTTCAGGTACTTCGTCAGCAACGGTTCCGCCGGCAACTGCTCCAAGAATGGCACGAGATCGTTGGCCAGTTCAGGGGCATATTCAAATGGAAACTGTTCCGCAGCCGGTTCGATAAAGAAGTCGAACGGGTTGATGACGGTCATCTCGGCAATGACATCCACCGCCACTCGAAACGTGCGCGTCGGCTTCAAAAACGTCAGCCGTGCGACGAAGTTTCCATGCGGATCCTGTTGCCAATTGAGAAAGTGTTCGGCCGGTTCGATCCGCAACGAATAACTTGTCACCGGCGTCCGGCAATGCGGAGCAGGACGTAGCCGAACCTCCTGCGGCCCCAAGTTGATCAATCCGTCGTAACGGTACTCGGTGACATGCTGGAGCGCAACGCGAATCGTCATGGAGTGCAGTGCTC
>JAYVOX010000217.1:0-8067 GCA_043757695.1 Schlesneria sp. | reverse complement strand
GCCTCGGCAAACGGGTTCTTGTGGACGTTTAGACTCTTCTTTTTGACGGCCCACTCCATGACGGCCTTGCAGAACGTGATGTAGGTGCGTTTGGTCTGATCCGACTTATATTTCTTTGCCCAAGATTCCAAGTGGATCGACTCCAAATCGGCGTTGACCAGCAACTTGCCGACCCGCTTTCCTTTGTAGACGTGTCCGACAAAAAGCAAACTCAGGCGAGCCACGTGCCATCAGGCTGCGGGTTTCCAACTGAAAATCAAGAACCCGCGGCCTTACGGCACGCGGCTCGCCAGCTTTTGTCGGTTACGTCTTTGTAGATGAAGACCGAGAGTTTTTCGAGAATTTGCCGGTAGCGCTTCGCCAGAGCCGGGTTCTCCTGCTCCAGTTCTTCGACGTACAAGGCGATGATGTTGTCGAGGGTGTAGTCGCTCTTGGACGCCGTATCCCGAACAGCCATCAATTTGTGGTACTCGGCCAGAATCTCGGACGGTGGATTCCAGCGTCCGCTCCGTTTTATCGGCTTCGCTGCCCCAGCCGGATGCTTGCCGAGGAAGTACTGCTCGCCGCTCAATTTGACGAACCAGCCACCGCCAGATCGGGATTCGGAATGCCAAGGATGAGGTTGCCGCGTGAGGGGTCTTCCGGGTAGAACACGGTGCATCAAAGGTGCATCCACCTCGGAAAAGACTACAAAACATGGCGTTTTTCGTCAACTTGATTTACTGATGGGCGAGATTGACCGGTAACGAACAACAAGTACTTCATCCGCAGCGTGAGCGAAGGAGTCGCTCGAACGATTCCCTCGCTCACGCTGCGGATTGGTGTTGCCGGTTACATTGCTTGCTTTCCTACCGCTCGCCTCTCGGAGTCTCTCGTGCCTGCCCGCATCGAGACCTACGCCGCAGCCATTGAGTTCCTCTACGGTCGCATCAACTACGAACGGGTGCAGGCCGAAGCGTTCTCGACGAGTGACCTCAAACTCGAACGGATGCGCGTACTGCTGTCATTGATCGGGAGTCCTCACGAGCGGATCCCCGCCGTTCACGTCGCTGGCACGAAGGGAAAAGGTTCGACGTGCGCGATGCTCGCGTCGGTCCTGACGACCGCCGGTCATCGCACCGGCCTCTACATCTCGCCCCACATCTCAGCATTTGAAGAACGGATGACAGTCGATGGAGTCCAGCCTTCACCGGACGAGCTCGTTGCGATTCTGAATCGCCTCCTGCCGACGATCGCACACATGGACGGGCTGCCCGGCCAGATGCAGCCGACCTACTTCGAGTTGGCGACGGCCATTGCGTGGCTGTACTTCGAGGACTGCCACGCCGACTTCGCCGTGCTGGAGACAGGATTGGGGGGACGCCTCGATTCCACCAACGTCTGCCAACCGCTGGTGACGGTCATTACGAATGTCAGTCGCGATCACACGCTCATTCTCGGTAGTACGGTGAGGCAGATTGCTTGGGAGAAGGCGGGCATCATCAAGCCCGGTGTCCCTGTCATCAGCGGGGTCTCGCATGTCGATGCGATTGAGATCGTCGATCAGACCGCGCGCGAGCGGGGTGCGTCGCTCAGTCTGTTCGATCGCGAGATTCGCGTCACCGCTCGACACCGCATTGAGGAGCCTTTACGCAGTGACGAGGCCCGCGTCGTCATGGCCACGCCGACAACAGTGGATGTTCAAACGGCGAAGTCCACTTGGCGAAACATTCCCGTCTCGCTGCGCGGTGCGCATCAGGCGACCAACGCGGCGCTGGTCCTCGCCGCCTTGGATGAACTGCGTGCGCAAGGGGTCTCGATTCCAGATGCCGCCGTGTGCCAAGGGATGTCTCACGTGCGATGGCCGGGACGAGTCGAGGTTGTCGCTCAGCGACCGACAGTCGTCATTGATGCGGCTCACAACTGGGAGTCGGCTCGGGCACTGATCGCCACCTTGCGAGAAGAGTTTCGCCCACGTCGTCGCCTGTTGATCTTCGCCGCGACACGCGACAAAGATGTCTCCGGACTACTCCGATTGCTCGTCCCACAGTTCGACACGATCCTCTTCACGAAGTATCTCGACAATCCGCGCGGAGTCCCCACGGCCGAATTGCTGTCGTTTGTGAGGTCGATCTCTCACCGTGAGGCTCATTCGACTGAGACCCCTGCCGAGGCGTGGCAACTCGCTCAACGCTGGGCCGGACAGGACGATCTGATTGCGATCACGGGATCGTTCTTCCTCGTGGCCGAACTGCGCGACCGCGTACTGGCCACGGTGGGGAGCCGCCACGAGCAGCCACATTGAATGCTTGTGGAGCAGGGAACGCTTGTGGAGCAGGTTTGCAACTTGCTCGTGCCTGAACAGCGGACACTCAAAACGGGCACCGGCAGATGACAAGTCGGCCCCATGCGTCAGGTCACTCTGCGAGCGGTCCCACGCCGACAGTCGTTGTTTGTGCGAGCGGGAACTCAACGAGCAGATCGCGAATGTCCTCAAGCGTCACACCCCGCAGGATCGCGAGGTCATCGGCGATGCTGCGATACTCGCGGCGCGTCAGCCAATTGCCGCCGAGCGAACTCAAGCGTCCCATCGGGCGTTCGCCGCGCAGCACGAGCCGCGTGGCCAACTTGTTGCGTGCCTGATCGAGTTCCTCAGCCGTGACACCGTTCGCGTTGACCGCTTCGTACAGACGTGTGATTCGTTCGAGGTTGGTCTTCGTCGATTCGGGCGTGCCGTTGATGAACGTCAGGTAAGTTCCGGCCCCCTCGTACTCGTAGTAGCCGACTTCGGCTGACTCCACCAATGCCGGGTCAACGAGATCCCAATAGAGACGGCTGTTGGCGTCGTCCCCCACGATGACGCAGAGCAACTCAGCGGCAAACCGGCGAGGGTCACTGCACGACGGAGCGGCAGCGAGTTGAATGACCTGCTGTTGCTGACACTGCTCCTTCACGAGGAACTTCGTGGAGGAAACGGATCGTGCGGGACTGACCACGCGCGGCGAGCCACCTGCGGGCCAGTGACCGCAATGCTTCTGAGCCAGTTCCAACACGGTAGACCACTCCGTCCGTCCAGCAACCGCTAGGACGATGCTTCCCGAGCGATAGTGTTCCGCGTGATAACGGCGCATCTGTTCGGAAGTGAGCGCCGACACACTGTCAGTCGTGCCGAGAACCGACTGCCCCAGCGGATGCCCGGTGAAGTGAAGTTGCATCGCACGGTCATAGGCCACCGATGCGGGCTGGTCCTCGTACATACCGATTTCTTCGAGGATCACCTTCTTTTCCATGTCGAAGTCATCCTGCCGCAGCGTCGGGAATAGAATGCTCGACTGAACCTCAAACGTTTTCGCGAGATACTCGGGAAGCGTCGCTGCGTAGAAGACCGTGCTTTCTTCGCCCGTCATGGCGTTGTTGTCGGCACCGATCTCATCGAAGATTCGATTGACATCTTCCGCCGAAAAACGATCCGTCCCCTTGAATGCCATGTGTTCGAGAAAGTGGCTGACGCCCGACACGGCCGCAGTTTCATCGCGTGCGCCAGCTCGGACATAGAAGCCGAAGCCGACGCTGAACACATCGTCGTTCAACTCGGCCACTACTTCGAGGCCGTTCGGGAGTGTCGTTTGGTGGAACTGCATGAGAAGGGTCGGGTAAGGAGTGAGGTGGGTTTGGCGACGAACACGTGCGTCAATTCAAAGACTCGTCGGGCTTGACGGTCAAGTCAGTTCATCCGGGCCGACAGTCAGGATCGTGAAGTCTTCAGCCGGATGAGCGTGTACGTAATCCAAGACGTGCGGCACGGTCAGTCCTTCAATTTTGGAGCGGACTTCTTCGAGCGAGATCGTGCGACCGAGGTGATACCAATTGCGAGTCAGCGAAGACGCGCGCGAACCGGTCGATTCCTGTGCCATGATCAGTGAACTCTTCGCGCGCGCCTTGCATCGGTCGAGTTCGTCCTCGCCAATGCCATCGCCCAATCGAACGAGTTCCCCGCGCAGGACATCGAGCGTTTCTTGGGCACGTTCGGCCGTCGTCCCCGCATAGCACAGCACTTGTCCCCGATCCTTAAGCCCATTGAGCGTTGCATAGACCGAGTAACACAGGCCACGCTTCTCGCGCACTTCGGTGAACAACCGGGCACTCATGCCGCCGCTGAGAACATTGACCGCCGCCCAAGCCGCGTAGTAATCGGGGGCGGAATAGGCGACCGACGGATACGCGACGCCGATGTGAGTTTGAGTCGATTCGTGGGGCAGATGTTCGCGTTGCGGGCCACGTTCCCCTTCGGTCAAGACGATCTCATTCGAGCCGCTCCACTCACCCAGCGACTGCTCCAAAACCGGCAACACTTCGGCGAGCGTCACATTCCCGGCGATCCCCAAGATCGCCCCCTGCGGCCGAACTGTGCGGCGATAGTGTTCGCGGAGGGACTCGGGTGACAGGTTCTCCAAGTCAGCCAATGTCCCGTCGTTGGGCTGTCCCCACGGCGAGGGATAGCAACGCCGAATCAACTCGACCATGACCTTCTTTTGCGGATCGTCTTCAATCGAGAGCAGGCCGTTTTCCAAGCCGCATAAAACGGCCTCGAACTCGCCTTCATCGAGTCGCGGCCGCAGCAACACGTCCGAATAAAGCCGCAGCGCGGGAGCGAGGTTCTCGGCGAGGCACGACCCGTTGATGACGAGGTGCTGAGTCGAAGCGGATTCGCGAGACTGCACGCCGAGTCGATCGAGTTCGGCCAATACCTCGCGGCTGGAGCGGTTGCCTGCTCCGCGTGAGATCCAATCTGCCAAGCCCATTGCAGTGCCGTTATGCCCCACGGAGTCATAAGCACTGCCCGCCGGCACGATCATCGCGAACGCGGCGGATTGCACGACGGGCATGGTCTCGACCAGCACGGTCAAGCCGTTCGTCAGCGTCGCATGTTGAACTTCGTGTTGAGCCATGAAGCGGGTCAAATTCCTTTGTTTCTCGCTTGGCAAGCATCCGTTCCATCTGAGCGATCCGCGAGTTCGCGCCGTGAAAACAGCACCTCAGAAACACGATCTAAAAACTCAACTTGGGATTTGGCCCGGAACAACAGGGAACTCAAGGGAGACACTTCTAACCGGCCAGCCAAAGCGGGCGGGAGTATGCCAGATGCGTATGGCACCCGCAACGTGCTGCAATCGCACTCATCGAACGCAACGCCACATCGACACGCCGCTAGAAAGAGGGGGGACAAACCGAGATCGGACTCGACTTCAAAACGAAACAGCACGACAGAGAACCCGTCGTGCTGTTTCGTTTTAAAGATCAATCTCATGCAGTCCGGACTGACTGGCACCATGTGGAAGCGATCACCTCTTGGTCGCTTGAGCAGCCGACTTGGCAGCCGATGCAGCGGCAGTAGCTCGCTCTTCCAAATTAATTCGAGGACTAAAACGTCGAACCTTCGCGGCAATGGCCAACTTGTCAGCTTGGTTGGTCGCAGCGCGGAACCTCGCCTCATACTTTTTGAGCTGGACGGCGTGCTTGCGGCGGCGTTCTTTTTCGCGATCTCGTTCGGTGCGAGGCATGTGGAAACTCTTCTTGGCGAAAATCGAATTGGCAATCACCGCGACCAGAGAAGATCAACGGTGCAAACTGAAATGAGAACTCAAGGTGAATCGTCATGACTCGTGGAATAAATTCCCAGCAGCGACGTTATCGCAACTTCTTGTGACAGGTCTTGCAGCGAACGCGCATCCCCACCAACTTGTTGCACTTGGGACAACGCTTCGCTTTGCGGGCCAATTTCAATTTGGTACGTGGACGTAAAACCATGTCGTGCGATCCTCAAGCTCTATCAACACAGGCCCGATTGCCACGAGGTCTCTCGGACGGGCCGTTCAAGGAGGGCAGAAGATAACGGCCTCCCCCACACCACGCAAGCCAAGCGGCAACGCGGTTTTCGAGTTCGTTTCGAGCCAAAGCAGACGCAACAATCCGTGTCGAAAAACAGCAATCGCAGCAGGGATGGAATTCTGGTGTGCGTCCATGATGATACCGTTGATCGCACGACAAGCGGACACGGTGCCATCAGCGCGTTGACGCTAAACGAACTCCAGCGGCAGGGCGGGGAGTCGGCCTCAATCTCGAACGCGACCACGACGGAGTGATCTCGTTCGGTTCTCCGCCGGTTCGCTTAGTAAAGTCGCTGCTGTTGAAGGAGCCGATTCCCGCGCGATGACGGGGTGAGGCCTCGGTAGCGCGGGACTCAAGCTGGAAAGCGGGGTTGGTGTGCGACACAATCCGCCCGTGTCTGAACTCCGCTGTTGTTGTGCGGAGTCGCCGTCGCGTTAGGTCTGGGTCTCATCGCAACTATTGGCAGAGAGGAAGCCGCATCGTGGAGCAGTCGTTGTCGGGTCGAGTCGCACTGGTAACGGGAGCTGGGCGCGGTTTGGGGAGAGCGTTTGCCGAGCGGTTGGCCGCCATGGGCTGTGCCATCGCGGTGCATGGCATGCGCGAGAACGGGCCGGCCGAATATGGAGAGGGAACCACGCTGACAGAGACGGCGCGACAAATCGGTGAGCAGTTTGGAGTGCGCACGATTCGCGTGTTGGGCGACCTGACGAACAGCGCGGATGTCGAGCGCGTCGTACAGACAACTCACAGCGAACTCGGATCACTCGACGTGCTGGTCCATAACGCGGGGGGAGATGTGGCCGCAGCGGGTGGCAAACCGAATCCCAACGATGCCGTGATGGTCAAAGAGGTTGACGTGAAAGCGGTCCTCGATCGCAATCTGCTCAGCACGATCTTGGTCTGTCAGCAAGCGGCACGCAGGATGATGGAGCAACGGCGCGGACGGATCATCACGATCAGTTCGATTGCGGCGTTCAAAGGGAACGAGACCAGTGTGATCTACTCGACGGCCAAAGCGGCGGTGGTCGAATACACGCGCTGTCTGGCTCTGCAAATGCGGCCGTACAACGTGACCGTGAACAGCCTCGCGCCGGGCGACACACGCACGGGTCGGTTCCTCGGCACGCGGCAGGTTCCCGAAGAGCGACTCGTGGAAGAGGGGACGCTCGATCGAATCGGCCTCGTGGATGAAGTGGCCCGCGTGGTCGAGTTCTTCGCGGGTCCGTTGGGCGATTTCGTCACGGGGCAGGTGCTGCGAGTGGATGGCGGTAGCCAGTGCTGGTCAGCGTAGAACGCGGTTCCAATTCCCGTGTCGCCGACGGCTAATGTTGAGCTTCATCGAAGTAGATGAAGTGACGAATCGTGGCGGCGATATCGGGCTGGCAGTAGTAGTGCGCCCAGACATGGCCGAGTCCGACGAGAGGCGTGATATCGCAGTCGTCAATCCGACAGTTCTGATCGCCAAGCTGCCAGCGGTCACCGCGTGTCACTCCCGTAATGGCGAGTGCCCGCGAAGAGAAGAGTCGGCGCGTCGGATAAAACAACAACGGGAAATCGTGTCGATTCCGCAGATTCAACACGGCTTCGGCGCGACACAGCGTGCGGTCGAGATGACCACCGGGGTTGAACCAATCGTGGTCGATCGCGGCTGCGGCCAATACGATCCTGATGCGGTGTCGATAATCGGGACCGTTCGCAAAGCAACGCCCATCAATCTCGCCGCCCGCCATCACGTGAGCCGTCGCACTCACCATCCTCGCGCCGTGGCTGTGTCCGACCAAACTGATCGGATGTCCCTCGGGAACACTCGCAATGAGTTGTGCCAGATAGAGGCCGTTCAACTCGGCGCGGCGTCCGAGTTTATTCACATCGAACGTTCGGATCAGCCGTGTCGAATCGTCGCTCGCCCAAGTGAAGAAGATGACGTGCAGTGGTTGATGAGGAGCCGCTTGCCGCAGCCAGCGATATGTCTGGGCACAGTCTTGGAGCATCGAGTCCCACTCGACAAAGCTGCCGTGCGCCATGAAGCAGACGGGGACGCCTGGTTGCAGCGAAGCGTACAGCTCATCCAAGTTTGAACCGCGTCCGGGAGACGGGCCCTCGAAGCGATAGACCTGATAGTTGCACGGTTGGCAACATTCGACCTGCGCTTTGCAGCACCGCGTGCTGACGATCCAGTAGTCGGGATCGCACGGACCG
>JAYVOX010000216.1:0-2208 GCA_043757695.1 Schlesneria sp. | reverse complement strand
TGACCGTACGCGTGGGAGGCGAACTCTTTTCGGACGCGATGGGTGCCGAGGGAACTTACGAGGGAACGTATCTCGGCATGATCGACCACAACGTCACGACGATCACGCGAGCGCTGGGCGGCGACGCTCCCGAGCAGGGAATGGACGGAAAGTTGGGAGCGAAGTGAATGATGACTGACGACCTTTCACGGGACGCTCAACCACAGCCGCTGCCGTCACCCCTGTCGATCCACGACATGACGGTGGCGTATCAGCGACGGCCTGTTTTGTGGGACGTGGATTACGAAGCGCCGTCGGGCAAACTGGTGGCGATCGTCGGCCCGAATGGGGCGGGGAAGAGTACGCTCATCAAGGCGGCTCTGGGGCTGGTGCCGCGTGCATCGGGAGATGTCCAATTTTTTGGGCAGTCCTACCGCGCGATACGGTCGCGAATCGGTTACGTGCCGCAGCGAACGAGCGTCGATTGGGACTTTCCGATCGACGCGCTCGGTGTCGTGGCGATGGGTCTGTACCGCAAGATCGGCTGGTTCCAACCGGTCTCACGGCGATATCGACAACAGGCGTTGGCCGCTCTGGAACGAGTCGGCTTGGCGGAGTTCGCGTCGCGGCAGATCAGTCAGTTGTCGGGAGGCCAGCAACAGCGCGTCTTCCTCGCGCGGGCGTTGGTTCAGGACGCGGACCTCTACCTGATGGATGAGCCGTTTGCGGGAGTCGATGCGGCGACCGAGCGAGCGATCGTCGATCTCTTGCGTGAACTGCGTTCGGCCGGCAAGACGGCGCTCGTCGTGCATCACGATCTGCAAACGGTGGCCGAGTACTTCGACGAAGTCTTGCTGCTCAACATGCGGCGGATCGCGAGTGGTCCGGTCGAGCAGGTCTTCACGGCGGAGAATCTGCGTCGGACCTACGGCGGCAAGCTGGCGCTGCTCGATCAAGTCGGCCAGCGCATGAGCGGGAAGTGAGAGACATCGCGATGACCGAGCAATTTCTGCGAGTCCTCACGCTGCAAGACTACAACACGCGAGTCGTGTTGCTGGGAACGATGCTGTTCGGTGCGTGTGGCGGAGTCGTCGGGACGTTCATGCTGCTGCGCAAGAAGGCACTCGTCGGCGACGTGGCGAGTCACGCCGCACTGCCGGGTGTCGCGTTGGCGTATCTGGTGCTGGAGATTCTCGCACCGGGAACGGGCAAGTCGCCGCCGTGGTTGTTGTTCGGCGCGGGACTCGGTGCGGCAAGTGGCCTGTTGTGTGCGCGGCTCATTCAACAAGTCCGGCTCATCAAGGAAGACGCGGCGCTCGGGATCGTGCTGAGTATTTTCTTCGGCTTCGGCGTGGTGCTACTCACGATCGTGCAACGGTTGCCAACGGGAAGTGCCGGGTTGAACGAGTTCGTGTTCGGCAAAGCGGCTGCGCTCACCGCCGGTGATGTGATGTCGATCGCCATTGCAAGTGGCCTCGTGTTGGCCGTCTGTGTCGCGCTGTTCAAAGAGTTCTCGCTCCTTTGTTTTGATGAAGCGTATGCCGCCGCGTTGGGCTGGCCGGTCGGTCGGTTGGACTTGTTGCTGACGGCATTGGTCGTCGCGGTGACCGTGATCGGAATGCCGAGTGTCGGGTTGTTGCTGGTCGTGGCGCAGCTCGTGATCCCGCCGTCCGCCGCGCGGTTCTGGACCGATCGCCTCTGGCCCATGACGCTCGTTTCGGGACTGATTGGCGCGGCCAGTGCCGCCACGGGAAGTTTGGTGAGCGCCCTCATTCCGGGACTGGCTGCGGGAGCGGTGATCGTGTTGTCGGGGACGACGGCCTTTGGGTTGAGCATGATCTTCGGAACACAACGTGGCGTGCTGTGGAACTGGTTGGCGCAGCGCAACTCGGCGCGGTACATCGGCCAGCTCGATCTGCTGCGCGCGTGCTTCGAGTTGGTGGAGACGACTATGCGACGCGAGGCGGGATCGAATGAATCAGACCTCACCGCCACGCCCATCCCGCGCGAGGCACTCCTCGCAACGAGGTCGTGGTCGGGCGTGCGACTCGCGCGCGTACTGGCTTCGGCTCAGCGCGACGGCTTGATCCGACTTGATGCCGAGAACCACTATCGGCTGACTCACGAAGGTGCCCGCCGTGCGCGCCTCGCCGCCCGCAACCATCGGCTGTGGGAGCTGTACTTGATCCACTTCGCGGACCTCGCCCCGAGTCGCGTAGACCGTGCGGC